>DATCXD010000715.1:0-4018 GCA_036566005.1 Micromonosporaceae bacterium
GAGCCGCGGACGCCGGCGGCTGATCGGATGAGCCGCCAAAGCCGGCGGCTGACCGGACGAGCCGGCGTGGCGTCAACGCAACGCTGCGGCGAACGTACGCAGGTCGATGTCCGATGTCTGGCCCTTCACCACGATCGTGTAGCCGTCCCCGGTGTCGATCAACGCCTGCTGGTTGTTCTTGCCCGCGGCGACCTTCCCCCAGGTCCGACCGCCGATATCGACGCTCGCGCCGACCGGGTTCGCCGTCCCGACCTCGTCCGAGATCACCGTCGCGGCCGCACCGTCGCTCTCGACGAGTTGGAGGCCGTCGCCGTCTGGTGCGATGTATCCCACTCGCAGCACATGGCGCCCATGCTCGATGCCGTAGGCGGAACTCACCGGCTTCCACCCGCTCGGCAGCCCCTGCGGCTGGACCACGGGGAACGCGCCGGCCGCTCTCGCGTCGCCGTACGCGCCACTCGGGTCGATCACGATCGGGCTGCTGCCGCCGAAGAAGAACACGTACACGACGACCGCGACCATGACCGGTACGAGCAGGATCAGCACTGCCTTGGCCATGTCCAGCGGGGTACGGGACAGCCGCAGCGCGGTCGAGTTGACCTGGTCCGGCCGTGTCGTCGCAGCCGGCGGCGTTGCGGTGTCCGGCTCCTGCCCGGATGCCGGACCCGCCGGTGGATCGGTCATGGTCACCCGTCCATCCTCGCCGATCGGCCCCGATCCCCCGATGGCAGGGCCCTCGGCGTATCTGTTGGTGACGTGACGTACACATGCCAGGATGTCGCGTGTGACGTTGCCGTGTCAGGATCCTTTCATCGAGTCCCCATGAAAAGATCCAGCGTGATCTCGTCATCAGCGTGACCTGGCCGCAAGGAGGCGCCCCATGTCCGACGCCCGTATGCGCGAACCGCAGCGACTCGACCGCAACCTCGCACTCGACCTCGTACGGGTCACCGAGGCCGCCGCGATGGCAGCCGGTCGTTGGGTCGGTCGCGGGGACAAAGAGGGCGGCGACGGGGCCGCCGTAGACGCCATGCGTCAGCTGATCAACTCGCTACCGATGCGCGGCGTGGTGGTCATCGGCGAGGGTGAGAAGGACAACGCGCCGATGCTCTTCAACGGCGAGGAGGTCGGCGACGGCACCGGCCCCGAGGTGGATGTGGCGGTCGATCCGATCGACGGCACGACCCTGATGAGCAAGGGCATGCCGAACGCGCTGGCCGTGCTCGCCGTGGCCGAACGCGGCGCGATGTTCGACCCGAGCGCCGTGTTCTACATGGACAAGCTGGTCGTCGGCCCGGAGTGTGCCGACGTCATCGACATCAACGCGGGCGCCACCGAGAATCTGCGTCGCATCGCGAGCGTGAAGCGGACCAGCGTGTCGGATGTGACCGTGTGCATCCTGGATCGGCCGCGACACGCCGATCTGATCAAAGAGGTACGCGAGGCCGGCGCCCGGGTGCGCATCATCAGCGACGGTGACATCGCCGGGGCGATCAGCGCCGCCCGCGACAACTTCGACACCGATGTGTTGATGGGCATCGGCGGAACGCCGGAAGGCATCACCGCGGCGTGCGCGCTCAAGTGCACCGGCGGCGCGATCCAGGCGAAGCTGTGGCCACGCGACGACCAGGAGCGCGAGAAGGCGCTGGCCGGAGGGCACGACCTCGATCGCGTGCTCTACACCGACGATCTCGTCGCCGGCGACAACTGCTTCTTCGTCGCCACCGGGGTCACCTCCGGCGAACTGCTCCGGGGTGTGCATTACCGGTCCGGCACGGCCTATACGCAGTCGATCGTGATGCGGTCGAAGTCCGGCACGATCCGGGTCATCGATTCCTACCACAAGCTGGAGAAGCTCGGTCTCTACTCGCTCGTGGACTTCGAGGGCGCGCCAACCGCCCGCGATGCCGGTCCAGCCGGCAGCGACTTCGGGCCGCTCGGAGGCACCGGCGACACTGGGGCGCTCGGCGCGGCTCCGCTGGCCGGAGGCGCGTCCCTGCGCGACGGCACGAACCGGTAGCCGATGCGTAATCGCCTAGCCGCGCCAAGCCCGCAGCGTCGCGGTGATCGGGCGGTCGAGCCGGACGGGGATCTCGTGCGAGCTGACCGATGATCATCGTCGTCGGCGAGAACGTCGTGGACCTCATCCCGGCCGGTGACGGACTGCTCCGCGTGGCATTGGGCGGCGGTCCGGCCAACACGGCCGTCGCCGCGGCACGCCTGGGTGGCGCGGTCGGATTCGCGGCCCGGTTCGGCGCGGATGCCTTTGCTGACCAGTTCCGTACGCGTTTGACCGACGCCGGTATCGATCTGTCCGCCGCCCTGATGGTCGACTCGCCCTCGTCCGTCGCCGTTGCCGCCATCGATGCGGTCGGCGTGGCCCGCTACGACTTCTGGCTCAACGGCGCGGCCGACTTCGGCGCGACCGATCCGGCCACCGAACTGCCCGAGCCGGCACCCGGCGACATCCTGCACGTGGGGTCGCTCGCCGCCTATTGGCCGCCCGGCGCCGACGCGATCGAGGCCTGGCTGGCTCGGTGGCGCGATCGGTGCACGGTTACGTTCGACGTCAACCTGCGGCCGGTCGTGCTCGAGCGACATCCGGACGCGCTGGATCGGCTCGAGCGGCTGATCCGGCTGGCCCACATCATCAAGGCGAGTGACGAGGACGTCGCGCACGCGTACCCGGGCTCGGACTTTGCGCAGGTCGCCAACGCCTGGCTGGCGTGCGGCCCCGAGTTGGTGATGCTCACCCACGGCGGCGACGGCGCGAGCGCGCATACCGCCGGTCACGCACCAATGGTGGTCGGCGCACCACGGATCGTGGTCGCCGACACGATCGGCGCCGGCGACGCCGCGATGGCCGCCCTGCTCGTCCAACTCGCTGCCCGCGGCCGGCACGCGGTCCGCGATGATCTCGACAACACCCTGCGGTACGTGTGTGCCACCGCGGCGGTCGCATGCACGCGGCCCGGTGCGTATGCGCCCGCGCCGGACGAAGTTGCGGCGATGCTCGGGGCGAACTGACCTTTACACGTCCGACGAGTGCCCGGGGAAGAGGTGCGCCTCCGGGTTGATGACGATCGCGGCGTTGTTCACCGCCGTGGCCGCCTCACCGAAACCGGTCGCGATCAACCGCACCTTGCCCGGGTATTCGCAGATGTCGCCGGCGGCGAAGATGCGCGGCCGGTTCGTCATCATGCGGCTGTCGACGAGTATGTGCCGCTTGTCCAGGTCGAGGCCCCAACCGGCGATCGGACCGAGATCCGCGGTGAAACCGAGCGCGGCGACGACCGCATCCGCGGACAGCAGGCGTGGCTCCTCGCCCCGGACGGTCACCTCGACCCCGGTCACGAACCCATCGCCGTGCAGGCGGTTCACCTCGGCATTGACCAGGATCTCGACCGGCAGTGTCTGCACATGCGCGACGGTCGACGCGTGAGCCCGGAACCGGTCCCGGCGGTGCACCATGGTCACCGACTTGGCCACGTTGGCCAGCGACTGAGCCCAGTCGAAGGCCGAGTCGCCGCCGCCGACGATCACGACGTCACGGCCGGCGTAGGTGTCGAGGTGAGGCACGAAATAGACGACGCCCTCGCCGGTGAACGCGTCCGCCGCGGGCAGCGGTCGCGCGGTGAACTTCCCGAGCCCGGCGGTGATGATCAGTGATCCGCACCGCCACGTTTCGCCGTTCGAGAGCGCCAGCACGGGCCGCCCGTCGTCGAAGGTGAGCACGTCGGCCAGCACCCCGAGCCGGTACGTCGGCCGGAAGGCCGCGGCCTGCTCGACCAGCTGATCGACCAGATCGCGACCGCGGATCGCCGGGAACCCGGCGACGTCGAAGATCATCTTCTCCGGGTACATCGCGGTGACCTGGCCGCCGGCCTCCGGCAGGGCGTCGACGACCAGCACCGAGAGGGCCCGGAAGCCGGCGTAGTACGCCCCGAACAGCCCGGCCGGCCCGGCGCCGATGATAGCCACGTCCACATCGAGGATCGGGCCGCCGGCGCCGGTGCCG
>DATCXD010000723.1:0-3358 GCA_036566005.1 Micromonosporaceae bacterium
GGGCGGCGTACCGTGCCCGTTCCTCGGCCTGCCCGAGGGTGCGTACGTCGGACACGACGTCGCCGGGCAGGTACGGAGTGCTCGCGATGCGCTCGGCGGCCGTACGTGGGGTCTCCGACGGGTCGACGCCGAACCCGAAGTCGACCAACGTATCCATGAACTCATCCCAGACGGCATGGATGCGGTTTCGTTCGGCCGTGGCGATGACGCCATCGTCGGTCAGCACACCGACGTCAGTTTCGCCCAGTCGGTGCGCCGCAGTCGCGGTCGCGCCCGCCGTCCGCGCGCGTCGAAGGCGCGCCCGTGTGAGGAATGGGCTAGCGGCCAACGCGAGGACGACCAGGATGATGCCGAGCGTCCACCACGGCACCGGCGATCCGCCGTGATGGCTAGCCCCGGCGCTCGGGCCGGTCGGCCCGTTGGTCTGACCCGCACCGGCGTGACTCGTCGGCCCGGGCGTGATGTTCTGATCGGGGCCCGTGCTGCCCGACGAACCCGGCGCGTTCGCCGCGGCGTTCGGATCGGGTGCCCAGATCGAGAACGACGTACCGCCCTGTGTCGGTGTCGCGTCGAACGGCACCCAGCCGAACTGGTCGAAGTAGACCTCGGTCCAGGCGTGCAGGTTCCGGTTTGTCAATGACCACGTGTTGGCCGAATCCTGGACCGGACTGCCCGGGTTGAATCCGAGCGCGACCCGGGCCGGATAGCCGGCCGCTCGGACGAGCCACGCGAGCGCGGCCGCGTACTGCACGCAGTAGCCGACCTTGTTCGTGAGGAAGTTGCCGATGTCGGTGCCGGTCGTCCCGGGCTTCGTTGAGGTCGAATACACGAACCCGTGGGCGAAGCTGAACCACTTGTAGAGCCCGAGCACGCGGTCGTATTCCGTGCTGCCTTGAGTGGACTTGTCTTTGAGGACCGCGTCGACCTGGGGCACGTCCTGCTGCGGGATCTGTGTCATCTCCCGCTGAAGCGGATCGCTCGGTTTGAGCTGTTTGGCCTGGCGCAACTGGTCCGACGTGTAGGTGGGGCGCTGGTAGTCGAAGGAGTACGTCATGCCACTCGACGTAGCCGACGTCGTGGTGAAGATCTCGTTGGAGTCCTGGTTGTACAACCATTGGTTGCTGACTCCCTTGAGGCTTCCGGATGTCGGCGTCGTGTAGATCGGCAGATACTTGAGCTGCAGGTTCGGTAGCGTGACGGTGGCCTGATGGTGGGTGAATTCGATCTCTGAGTTGTCGAGGATCGGATTCGGCAGGCCTTCGCCCACCGGCTGACCGGTCGGCGTCACGGTCAGGAAGCCCCTGGTGGTCAGCTCGCTCGCTACGGCGAACCGGAGGTAGCCCGGATTCGGATCGTCGGTGTTGACCGTGGCCAAGGTGGCGTTGCCGTTGCTGGTCAACTGGCCGGCCAGGGTGGCCAGGAGATCCACGGTGTTCGAGCCTTTGCACGACGAGCAGTTGCCGGACCCGCTGCCGTCGCCGCCGACGGTGCCGAGTACGCCGACGAGACCCTTCCCGAAGCCGGGCGTCGCGATCGGCAGGAGGATGGCGAGCGCAACGCATCCGACGGCGATGCGCCGCCCGACCGCGGCCAGCGGCGACGGCTCCCACGTGTCGACGCCCTTGCCGTCGCCGGTGAAGCGCCGGCCGAACAGGCGTACGCGATCGACATTGTCGGTGACCAGCAGCCACAGGAACCCGGCCGCGCCGATCGCGAACGGGATGAACGACACGCTCTTGAGGTCGATCGCGACCGGCACCGCGTAGATCGCGAGCATTGGCAGACCGGCCGCGGCCGGCCGGCGAAGTCCCACGGCGAGCAGATCGACGAGAACGGCGACGAGACCGACGCCGGCGGTCGTGAGCATCAGCAGCCCTGGATCGCTGCGCACCGGAATGCCGAGGTTCTGAATATCGTCACTGGCGTCGGAGAGCAACTGTCCATACTGTTGCCAGGCGGCCGGGCCGGGGATGAGCCCCAGGATCGCATGGTCGCGGACGCTGAGCAGGGTCACGACGACGACGACCGCGATGGCCCCGGCGACCGGCTGGACCCAGATCGGCAGCCGCAGGGCGCGGACACCGATCGAGACCGCGCAGACGACCGCGACCACAAAGAGGCTGTCGATGAGCCACGACCAGTCGCTGAACAGGACGTGCAGCGGCGCCGCGGTCATCAGCGTGGCGGCCGCGGCGACCAGTGAGAGGTGCCGACGCTGGTTCACCGCACACCGCCCGACACCGTCTCGGCGAGCGTCGCGCGCCACGCGAAGCCTTGTGACCCGCGACCGACCTGAGGCCACATGGCCGACAGGTCCGAGCCGTGCGGCACATCGATGACGCGCCAGCCGCTGCGCAGCAAACCCAGGCCGGCGAGGGCATGCGCCTCGTCGGCCGCGTCCCGCGCCTCCGTCGACAGGTTCAACCACGTCGCGCTGTTGATCAGGAACGCCACGCAGGTCGTTCCGCTGCGCCGCAGCGACGCCAACATCTCCGCCTCGGCCTGGTCGAGCATGCCGAGAATCGCGATGACCAGCCCGCCATCCGACCGACGGCGGACCTGCTCGATCGCGACGGCCAGATCACCGTGCTGGGACGGCTGCACTTCGGCCAGGTGGTCGAGCAACGTGACGTCGTAGCCGGCCGTGTCGACGTCGGTGCCGGCGTCGGTGACCAGGCGCGCTTTGAATCCCGCGTGCCGCAGGTGTTCGGCGATGCTCGCGGCGGCCGAGACGGCCCATTCGAAACTGGCCGTCGGTCCTTCGCCGCGATGGGCGCGAGCACGCGTGTCGAGCACGATCGTGGCGCGCGACTCCCACGGCTGCTCCTCGCGCCGGACCATCAGCTCGCCCGTACGCGCTGTCGACCGCCAGTGCACGCGGCGCAGGTCGTCGCCGTGACGGTATTCGCGCGTCCCCGCGTCGTCTTCGCCGTGTACGGCGACGGTGCGGGCGTGGCTCTCGCCCGCCCCGGCGTACTCACCCGCGAGGCGCACCATCGGCAACTGATGCACCTGCGGGATCACGATCAGATGGTCGACACTCGGGAACGACCGCGTCAGCTCGCACAGGCCGAACGGGTCGGTCAGCCGTACGACCAGCGGGCCGACCTCGAACCGACCGCGTACGTCGGCGCGGACCGTGTATGCCACCGTGCTGGCGCGCCGGCGGCCGAGACGCTCGAGCACGATCCGGGGACGGCTGCCGAGCGAGTACGGCAACCGGTCTTCGAGTAGCAGCGTGCCAGTGGTGAAGCTGGACAGGTTCTCCAGCCGCAGGAGGACGCGGGCGGTCATGCCGACCTGGACCCGGTTCGGGTCGAGCGACCGGTGGCACGACAGCCGGTACCGGCTGCGGCCC
>DATCXD010000640.1:0-3831 GCA_036566005.1 Micromonosporaceae bacterium
CGGGCTGATTGACGAACATGGTGCCCGGCTTGGCCAGCAGGGCGCGCTGGCGCTGGGCCGGGGGCAGGAAGCCGTACTCCGGGCGGGACGCCTCGGCCGGGTCGAGCCGACCCACCACGCGAACGGCCGAGTTCGCCACGATCCGGCGCTCCACTTCGGATGCGGTCTGCTGCGCGCCGATCAGCACGACGCCGAGGGAGCGGCCACGTTCGGCGATGTCGAGGAGGACCTCCTTGATCGGCGAGCTGCCGTCGCGCGGCGCGTACTTGTTCAGCTCGTCCAGCACGACGAACAGCAAAGGCTTGGCCGTACCGGCCTTCTCTTTGCGCTCGAACTCGGTGCGCAGCGTGACGCCGACAACGAAGCGTTGCGCGCGGTCGGCCAGATTGTGCAGGTCGACGACCGTGACCTGGGCCGATTCGGCGGTATTGATCGCGTGCGCGCGCCGCGTCGGCAGGTCGCCCCTGATGAGACGGCTCAAATCCTTCTTCGAACCGATGAGCCGCCGCGCGAACGCGTTGATCGTGCCGAGGCCGACGGCCGTGCCGGCCCACAACATCCGGGTCGCGTCGTCGGACAGTGCGGCCACGATGTAGTCGACGAGATCGGCGTAGCTGCCCAGGCGCGTGCCGTCGATCGTCACGCCGCCGTGGGCCGGTTGCGCGCCCCGGGCCAGGTACGCGGTCACGGCGTGCACGACCATCGTGTACTGCTGCTTCTCGTCGTCGGCGTCGGCGAACACGTACGGCATCAGGCGATCGGCGCAGAACTCGGCCAGTGTCCAGTAGAACGTGTCGATGCCGGCCAGGCGGCTGGAGACATCCGGGGTTCCCGAGGTGTCGCCGGCGCGGGGCGGGGCATAGACGGCCACGTCCGGGAACGCGCCGGCCGCGAGGCCGAGCTTCGCATACGCGGCGATCGTCGGCTCGTCCAACCGGGTGTTCGGGTGGTCGAGGAACAGCAGATCCTCGCCCTTCACATTGAAGATCAGCGCCTTCGTGTTGGCCGCTTCGCCACCGAGCACGCCCGACCGGAACGTGCTGTAGAGCAGGAACGTCGCGAAGCTCGTCTTGGTGGCCACGCCGGAGATGCCGGAGATCGACACGTGCGCGCCGCGCGAACCATCGAGAAACTCCGCGTTGAGATAGAGCGGCTCGCCGTCGCGGCCGGTGCCGATCGGGATGCGCTTGTCCATCCGGTCGAAGTAGAGGGCGGCGTTCCGCTCGTCGCCGGCGGCCCGGTGGACAAGCGCTCCGGGGGCCGGCGGGACGTACACCTCGGGCTCGACCCGCGTGGTGGTGATCTCGGCCGCCTCCTGCACCTGCGCGGGCAGCGTACCTTCGGCGATCGCGAACACGTCGGACTCGAATTCGGCGCCCTCGTGCCGAGCGCGGACCTGGGTGACGACGCCGGAGATCGCGACCGGCTCCCGACCCGGCACATCGCGATGGGTGATGACGACGTCGTCGAGCTGCAGATAGGACCCGGGTGTCACGGCCACCCAGAACTGCAGCGGCGTCGCGTCCGCCGTGCCCAGCACACGCCCCACGGGCTGGTTCATGCGCGCGCTCCTCGATCGTTCGTACGTACCCGTGCCATCGTGCCCCATCGCGGCGATCGGGGCACGATGCGCTCCCGCGCGTCGGGCGTCCGGTTCGTGCGGCGTGTCGCGGTTTTCGGGCCAAAGCCACAAATCCATCGGTACGGCCTGGCCACAGCCGGGCTGGTCGTCCGCAATTGCACGGGACTTGGGCTCGTCGCGACCTCGGCGTCCGCAAGTGCACGGGACCTGGGCTCGCCGCGACCTCGTCCGCAATTGCACGGGACTTGGGCACGTTGGGCACCGAATGACGCCCAACTTCCGTGCAATCGCGGCACACACATGTGGATGAACGTGCGCTGCCATCCGGGATCTTGGTGCGTCGCTGACACTATCGCGCCACCAAAGCATCAAGTCCCGCAAGTCGATACGTTCGCTCAGCCTCGGGAGCCGGTGGCGTTGCGCAAGGCCTCGGCGATATCCGCCACCGCATCCAGCTCACCCGACGCGACGGCCACGACAAGACGCTTGACTGTATATCAGAACGTAATCTGATATAGTTGGCGCCATGAGCACCACCACGGAAGCTGTGACTTTTTCTGATCTTTCGCGCAACCCGCGCGGTGTAGCCGAGCGCGCGAGCAGGCTGGGGCGGCTGCGGATCACCCATCGTGATGCCCCCGACTTCTATCTGACCGCGGCGGACCGCGAAGAGCAGCGCGACGAAAACCTTTCCACCGCCGCCCGGATGTTCGGCGCTCTGATGAAGCACGACAGCGGTGCCACAGCCATAGTTCTGGCCCTACCCGACGTCTTCCAGTGGGTACGTCACCTCACAGCCAGCGAGATCCACGACTTCGCCACCGAACTAATCTTGGCCCTGTCCGACGCGGCCGAGCTCGATGTCGACGCCAATGCGCACGAAGTCATTGCCGGATGGCGGTCCACCGCACGGATCAAAGCAGATAAAAGTCTCTACGCCGCCGCACTCGCGCCGACAGGCGGAGACTTCGGTCCGGTCGAGGCCACTGCGTGAGCCCCAAGCGCGGCGACCGGGTCACTGTTCCCCCGCCCATCGAAGAGTGGGATATTCGCTTCGGCACCGGTGACGCCGCACGCGGCTGGGAGTAGTTGTGCCGCCTCGCGTTGGCCAATACCCGACGCTGCCTCGAGACCCTCCGCGCCGACCCCAGATCTGGTGGCGGCCACGACCGCCTTAATGACCTATCAGCGCGAGTTCGGCGCGGACGCCCTCGCGCCGGTGACCTTCGCCGTCGCCACCGATGGCCTCACCGCGCGGATCGGGACGCTGTTCACGGCGTGGGAGCACATGGCGCCGTGGGACGTCGACGACGAGGGACGGCCGGTCGACGTGTCCGGCGGGCGGGCGCTGGAGGTGTTGCTGGCCGGTGCGTTCGAGCCGGCTCGGTTCCTGGATCTGCTGGCCAACTTCACCGCGTTCTCGCGGGAGCGCGGCGGCGCGATCGACACGGTTACGGCTGGCCAAGGCGCACCAGATGTTCGCGGTGAACAAGGCGATCGACAAGACGATCACCGCGGTCGGCGGGGACGGGAAGATCGGCGTCGTCTGGCACACCCAGGGCTCGGGCAAGAGCATGGAGATGGCGTTCTACACCGCGAAGGCGATGACGCAACCGATCCTGCGTAACCCGACGGTCGTGGTGCTCACCGACCGGATCGACCTCGACAGCCAGTTGTTCCTCACGTTCGCCGCGGGCGACCTGCTGCCGGAGACACCGGTCCAGGCCGACACGAAAGAGCAACTGGTACGGATGCTCGACCGGCCGTCCGGCGGGATCATCTTCACCACACTGCAGAAGTTCCACCGGCCGCGCGCCGACATCGAGGCCGGGATCGCTTCCCGCTGCTGTCCAAGCGGCGCAACGTGCTGGTCATTGTCGACGAGGCGCGCCGCAGCCACTACGACTTCCTCGACGGGTACGCCAAGAACCTGCACGACGCGCTGCCTCACGCGGCGTTCATCGCCTTCACCGGCACGCCGATCTCGTCCGCGGAAGTGAACACGCGGGCCGTCTTCGGCCCTATCATCGACGTCTACGACCTGACGCGCGCGGTCCGCGACGGCGCGACGGTGCGGGTGTACTACGAGAACCGGCACATCCCGGTCCGGCTGCCCGATGACGTCGACCCGGTCGAGTTGGACGAGGAGGCCGAGGGTCTGACCGCCGACCTCGACGACGCGGAGGCGGCGAAGCTTCGGCGGGCGTTCGCGCTGTACGAGGATGTGGTCGGCCACCCGGACCGGCTCG
>DATCXD010000017.1:0-5526 GCA_036566005.1 Micromonosporaceae bacterium
CGTCGCGACGACCAGTTGATGGGTACGGCCGCGGATGCGATCACGCATGCGGCGCAGGAGCCGGGCTGGTCCGACGCCGTGACCGTGCATACGCACGTCGCATCGATGAACGCCGCCGAGATCGCCGATTGGGTCGATGACGTCGAACGGTTGACCCGCCGTCATGTGCGCCGCGCCGCCGATGACACGTCGACCGCGCCGGGCCGAGCACCGGTGCGGTTGCTCTTCGTCGGCTTCCCCGCGCCAAGCTGACCCGTTTGTCCATATTGGACCGGCCGAATCCGACTACTGGCCGGGAATCCGTTACAACGGTAGAGACAATCGCGTCCCGGCCCGCTATCTTGCGATCACAACTAAGATCACCACGCCTGGCGGAGGTCGAGTGTGACAACGCCCGAGCAGCCGGATACCGACTTTTCGGACCCCGAACCATCTGAGCCGCTCGCTCCGCCGCCACCCGTTCCGCACGCCGCCACCCGTCACATGTGCGTCGGATGCTATGTCGATCACGAGTTCCGCGAACGCGCGATGACCGAGGTCTACCTGGATCGGTCGCGGCAGGTCGCGCCCGCGTACGGCTATGACCTCGTGCCCGTCCTGGTGCACGCCCGGCGCGCGGGCTGGATCGACCACGCCCAGCACGTGCTCGTCATCCTCGTCGCGCTGTTCTGGATCCGGCACGATCTCTTCGCCGCCGCGCTCACGGTCAGTACGGTCATCACCTGGTACGTGTTGAAGCGTTTCTGGCGGCTGTTCAAGGACTACGCCGGCTACATCCGCCATCGCGGCAGCCTGGCCGAACGATCGCACCTACGCCGCCGCTTCCGATGGCTGACCGCCGGACTGATCGCACCGTGGATCGCGGTGATCGGCGTCGCGTTCTACAGCGCCCGGTCGATTCTCGACTCGCACGCCGCGCACCCGGAACACGTCGCCATCGAGGTCGCACGCACGATTCTCAGCCTGATGGGTATCGTTGTCGCCGCCGCGGTCGTCCGGCAGATCTGCATCGACTCGCTGGCTAACGATCCGACCCGACCGCGTACGTACAGCCACCGCATCGAGCAGGTCCGGACCGAACAGTACCGGCCGATCACCATCTTCTCCGGCTATCGGCCGTACATCGGCAGTGGCTTCGAGGTCCGTACGTGGTCGTTCGCGCAACGACTGCGGCGCATCGGCGAGGGCAGCGAAGTTCCGTTCGCGTCGGAGCCCGACGACAACCGCCGACCGAGCCCGGTCCCGGCGCCGCCGGGCCCGCCGCCCTTTCGCACGCTGGACCTCATTGAACACATCAAACAGTCGGTGAGCTCGCTGGCCAACGACGTGAATCCGGAGCTTCGGCTGCCTGGGCTCCGCATCTACGACAAGGCGTTCGTCGGTGGGTTCCGGGCCGCCAAGCTGGTCGGCGTCAGCGACGACGCGTCGATCTACGCACTGCTCGCCAACCCGAGCGATCCCGACCGCCACTACATCACCTGTGAGATCGTCGCGCTGAACGGCGAGGTCGTCGCGACCGTCTTCGTGCACGCCGGGATCCAGGCGCACGCGCTCTACCTCGAATTCACGTCGTGGGCGATGCCGCCGACCCGTGTCGGCTTCCAGATCGTGGACCTGCGTCGCGGTCGGGGTCTGCCGGCCTACCTCGGCGCGATCGGCCGGGCCGTCGCGCGGATGCCGGCGGAGTTCGGGCGGGCCCCGGCCGGGATCGGCATCCTGCTCGCCCGGCCGTTCTACGCGCTGCGACCCGGCTTCGACCGCGCGCGCGACCAGCTGCGCGACGTCGGGGCGCGGCTCAGTCTGCGCGAACTCGCGGCCAACGTGCGCACCAACGACAAGGGACAGGTCGACGAGGTACCGGCGGTCAGCTATTTCCAGGGCCGCGACATCGTGAAGTACCTCCAAATCATCGAACGGCGGCTGCTGTCGACGGTCATGGAGTACATCGAGGATCTCGATCTCGACATCACCGAGTTCCGCCAGCGCGCACGCGCGATCCTCAACGACGGCGCCCTGAGCCTCGGCTCCGGCGACATTCACGGTTCGGGGCGCGGCAGCATCAACATCCTCAACAGCGGCGATCTGACCGTGACCGCGTCGGTCATCGGTCACAACTCGACCGTCAACGTCGGCAGCGGCGAGGCCTTGTGAGCCCTCGGACGAACGTGGATTGCGACACTGTCGCCGATGCCCGCCGGAGTGTGGCAAGCATTGGCGCCCGGAGAGCACGCCGACGGACGATCGCGACTCCGGATCCAGCTCCGCACCAACCAGATCGGTCAGCGGTTCCCACGCGCGGCGGAAGCCATGGCCGAGACGATCGATCGTGGGACTGTCGCGCTGCTCTTCGCCGGCCTTCGCGAGCGGACGCACTGACGGTTTCGGGTGGCGTACGCCACATGTACGGCCGGCATAAACGACCGGACCGCGGGTAGCCAGTCACTGTGCTCGTCGCGGCAGTGACGCCCGACGGGTGTGGTGATGGGGGAATGGTGTTCCGCGGGTGCGTACGGTTCGGCAAGGTCCCGTACGCATCCGCGGACATCTCCGTAGAGGTCCAGCACCCCACACGTGAGCTGCGTATTCATTCGTTTACGCGGAGTTGTCGAACACCGCTGGTGCTGCTACGGTTACGTTCAGTACGGAGCGCAGGGGGCAACGGATGTCCGGCAAGGGTCCGTTGGCGCAGCCGAGGATGGCGCGCGGAATGCGCACGTACTCGTCGTGGGGGCGACGCGGCACGCATCGTTGACTAAACGGTGCGTTAGCCGCGTGTCTGGGGTCGTTTGCGACATGTCCGCTCTGATGCTCATTTAGCCTCCCCGCGCGGGTTTACCGGTGACCCGAGTCACAATTACCCTCCGTAGTATTGCCAGGTCAAAGACTTGCCAGGCACGGTCGACGCCTGTGCTACTCCCCCGTAGCACGGATCGTCAACAGAAACGGAACGGACCTTGCCGGCACATTGCCGATCCCTCCGCGCCCCCGGTACGTTGATCCATCGCATTGCGTTGGGTGTTTTGTGCACCGCAACGGCTGGCGCCGCGGCCCTCGGGATCTCTATGCATCCACAGACCGCATCGGCTACAACGCAAATGAGCGCGTCGAGCCTGCAGACCGCTCGGTTGGACGCGCAGGCGCGTGCCAACCGCAGCCTGACCCGAACGCCGGCGGTGACGCCGAAGGCCACCGCAAAGCCGGCGCCGAGCAAACCCGCGGCGAAGAAGCCGGCGGCGAAGAAACCCGCGCCGCTCCCCCACATCGCCGGCCTGAGCCGGTCGCAGGTCGCCAACGCGTGGGCGGTAGTTGCCGAAGGCCACCGGATGGGCATCTCGAAGCGTGGCCAGATCATCGCGATGGCGACGGCGTTGCAGGAGTCGAACCTCCGCAACTACACGCACGCCGTCGACCACGACTCGCTCGGCATCTTCCAGCAGCGGCCGTCCACTGGCTGGGGCTCGCCGAGCCAGATCAAGCGGCCGACGTACGCCGCGCATGCCTTCTACCGCGTGCTCGTGCACTACCGCAGTTCATGGGGGTGCCTGACCTGCGCCGCCCAGATGGTGCAGCGAAGCGCGTTCCCCGGTGCCTACGCCAAGCACGAACACTTCGCGACGACGATCGTGACCATCCTGGATCGCCGATTCTGAGCGGATCAGGATGACCCCGCCACGGCGGTGCCCACCGGCAGCGTTGCTGTCGTGAGGACACCGCCGTTGCGTTGTCTGCGATAGACCGGCGGTTGTGCGTCCCACGACCCGGTGGGGTCCGCGAACGCCACATCACGCACAGTCGCCAACACCCATACAGTAAGCGACAGGAGCGCTCAACGACCGCCACGACGCGCGCACCCTGTTGGGTGAAACGTGACGAGGACCTCGTCACGGTTCGGTAACGCGCCTGGTATCGCCGCAGGTCATCGGGGATGGTCGAGAGATGGACACCACGGACTCCACCACCGGCGTGCCTGCCCATCGCGACCGGACCACCGCCGCGACGCGGACGATGGCCCACCAGCGCATGGTGCAGCGTTGGCGGTCCGGTCGGGCCGAGACCGTGTCTCCAGAGATCATCTCGTACGTGCACTACGACGGCTGTTGGTGGCGCCGTACCAACGGGATGTGGGAGTCGATCCCGGACGGCCTGTTAGCGTCCGCCCTCTCCACCGGGCACGCCCGGCTCGTTCGCGCCCGGGCGGCCGCGGGTATGCCGGCGCCGTCGCGTGGTCGCGACCCGTGGACGATCGCCCGTAACCGCCAGCGTATGGGCGTCGCGTGCGGCAATCCGCCGGCGTTCATGCCGATGTTTGCCGCCGAGCCGCGACCCTTTCCGTCGGCGACCTGCAACCGCCGGCACGCCGCCTAGTCGCAGGCGCGCGATGCCGACTCGTCGTCGGTAGCGGCGGCGACGTCCGCGGCCAGGAACGGCCGGATCACCGTGGCAAACAGCGTCGGCTGCGTCACCGCCCACGTGTGTCCGACGTGCGGCACGAGATAAAAGCTGCCGTTGGGGATGGCTTGGCCGGCGAGCTTGGCCTCGGCCAGGTTCGCCCGGTCCCGGCTTCCGCACAGCACGAGCGTTTTCGCCGAAATCTTCGGCAGTGCGTCGACGAGATCGAGCGCGGCGATCTCGTCGACGAAGCTCAGCCACGCGTCCCGACCAGGCAGGTCGGTCAACCGGCGTATCGCCCAGCCCGGCGCCCGCCGGTACAGCGCGGTCACTTGTGGATGGCGTGCACCATCGACCGCCGGCGCGGATGCCACTACCCGGTCGGCCAGGTCGGGATGCGCGGCGGCGACCGCCAAGGCAACCGACGCTCCGAGGGACAGCCCGCACAGTCGCACGGGTCGCTCCTGCAAGGCCGCGAGTTCCGCGATCGCGTCGACCGCCGCCGCCATCGTGAACGGACCCGGCGCATCGTTGAAGCCCGGCAGGTCCGGCGTCAGCACGGTGAACGCATCGGTGAGCAGTGGCGTGAGCCGTCGCCAGGATCGACCGCCCCGGCCGGCCGCGTGCAACAGGATCAGCGTCGGCTTCGTCTCGGGCCCATCGGACATGCGGCCAGGCTAATGCGGCGGTTCAAGTCCGTCGCGCCCGTCGCCCTTCGATGTCGGCCACTTCCACGGGTACGGACGGATGTGTGATCGGCGTGGCCACGATGAGCCGCGTCAGCCGGGCCAGCAGGCGGACCCGGTCAGCTCCGGCAGCCGGATGCACCGGTCGATTCTCCGTACTTCACCGCGGTCAACACGATCCGGGTGAGCAACTTCGGCCTGCTGCCGGCGACGGCGGACTGTTTCGTCACGAGCCAGTCCCGATCGAGAATCTGCTGGCGCCCCTGACCGAGACCGTCGACCGAAGCCAGGTTGAAGAATCCGGCCGACTGCAACGTATTCTGCGCGTCCTGCAGGTTCATGCAGGTCACCTTCGGGACCACGCCGCGGGTCGTGCTCGGCGTGGCGGCGTCGGTGGGGCGGCGTACCCGCAGCGTGATCGTGGTCCCGGTCGCGGCCGCGGTGCCGGCGG
>DATCXD010000022.1:0-2350 GCA_036566005.1 Micromonosporaceae bacterium
GGTCGCGACCGGCGCGGCACACCCTCTCATCCGGGTCAAACTCCCGCGCCGCTCTGGCGCCCGGCTTCATCGATCGGTAAAACTGCATCGACCACTTTTCTCGCGGTTCGACAAAAGGTACAGCTACCCCGCGCCCACCACGTCGAGCCCCCGGCCTCTGGAAGGCAGGTCGATGAGCACTCATCAACCCGAGGAGGCCGCGGATCGCGCGGCCGACCATGGCATTACCAGCCTCGCTGCGAGCCTCGACGCGCCAGAGTCGCCGCGTTCACCAAGCGGCCTGTCCCGGCGCGGCCTGCTCGCGTTCACGGCCGCGGCGGCGTCCGTCGCGGCCACGGAGATCGCTCTGCCGAGCGTCGCCAATGCCGCGTCCACGGGTCGCAACACCGCGTCCACGGCCGGCACCGCCGGCGCCACCGCGTCCGCGTCCCTTTCGATGACGCCGGACTTCGGACCGAACGTGTTCGTCTACGATCCGAGCACGCCGATCGTCGATATCCAGGCCAAGTTCGATGCGCTCTTCGCGGCGCAGGCAAACAACCAGTTCGGCACCGAGCGCTATGCCGTGTTGTTCAAGCCGGGTGCGTACAGCGTCGACGCAAATCTCGGCTACTACACAACGGTCGCCGGCCTCGGTCAGTCGCCGGAGGACGTGCAGATCACCGGCGCCGTTCGCGTCGTCGGCCAGCCCGACCCGACGTCGGCGGCCGGCATCTCGGCCCTCGTGAACTTCTGGCGATCGGCGGAAAACCTCGCGGTCACGCCGACGGTCACGTTCGCGAACCAGTGGGCCGTCTCGCAAGCGGCACCGCTGCGGCGCGTCCACATCAAGGGCATCTTGTGGTTGGAGCCGGGCAACGGGGGCTTTTCGAGCGGCGGCTACCTCGCCGATTCGAAGGTCGACGGCATCACGATCAACGGCTCGCAGCAGCAGTGGATCACCCGCGACAGCGAACTCGACGGCATCTGGACGAACGGCGTCTGGAACCAGGTCTTCTCCGGCGTGATCGGTGCGCCCGATCCGGACTTCCCGACGAACCCGTACACGGTGCTGCCGACGAGCCCGGTCACCCGCGAGAAGCCGTTCCTCTACGTCGACGATGCCGGGAAGTTCCGGGTGTTCGTCCCGGCGTTGCGGCACAACACATCCGGCACGACGTGGGCGGCCGGCCCGTCCGAGGGGACGTCGGTGTCCATCGACGACTTCTTCATCGCGAAGCCGAGCGACAGTGCGCTGAAGATCAATATCGCGCTGGCTCTCGGTAAGCACCTTCTCCTCACGCCCGGGATCTATCATCTCGACGCGCCACTCGTGGTGGCTCGCAAGAACACGATCGTGTTAGGCCTCGGCATGGCGACACTCACGCCCACAAACGGGACGGCCGCGCTGCTGATCGCCGACGTCGACGGCGTACGCGTGGCCGGCATCCTCGTCGACGCTGGCGCGCGCCGGTCGCGCGTACTCGTAGAGGTCGGCAGCGTGCTCGGCCGTCGCTCGCACGCCGGCAACCCGATCTCGCTGCAGGACGTCTTCTTCCGCATCGGCGGTTCGGGCATCGGCAAGGCGGCCACGACGCTCATCGTGAACAGCGACGACACGATCATCGACAACATCTGGGTGTGGCGCGCGGACCATGGCGACGGTGTCGGTTGGACCGTCAACACGGCCGCTAACGGCGTTATCGTCAACGGCGACAACGTCACCGCCTACGGCCTGTTCGTGGAGCATTTCCAGGAGTGGCAGACGATCTGGAACGGCAACGGCGGCCGGACGATCTTCTACCAGAGCGAGATGCCCTACGACCCGCCGAGACAATCCGCGTGGAACAGCCCGACCGGCAGCGGCTGGGCCTCCTATAAGGTCGCTGCCCGGGTGCGCACGCACGAAGCCTGGGGCCTCGGCGTCTATTCGTTCTTCAACCAAGGGATCGACATCATCGCCGACCGCGGCATCGAGGTCCCGGACACGACCGGCGTGCAGTTCCACGACATGGTCACGGTGTTCCTATCCGGCAACGGCGGCATCGAGCGCACGATCAACGACGCCGGTACGCCGGTCGTCGGATCCTTCGGCACCAGCAACGTCGTGAGTTATCCGTAACGACGCGTATCCCCAGCGCCGATTTCCCTAGCGCGGTGGACGGCCCGTCGCGAACCCCGGGTGCGACGGGCCGTTCCGGCCGTGGTTCACATGATTGACGGGTACGTCCGGCCGTGCCGTTACCGCGCCTCGGCGGGCGGTGGTTGCGCCGGTGGACCGGACGGTGACGCGACCGGCGTCGCCGGTGCGGTCGTCGATGGAGCGTCGGTTGCCTGAGCGTCGGTTGCCCCGGCGTCGGTTGGCCCGGCA
>DATCXD010000028.1:0-4221 GCA_036566005.1 Micromonosporaceae bacterium
CCGCCTTCGCCGCCGCCGCGCTCAACGGCGCCGCCGGCTTGTACTTGAGGATCGGCGTCGAGGACGACGTGTCCGACACGGTCAGGAACGACTTGCCGTCGGTCGTGTACGCGATCGTGTAGCCCTGATCCTCGTTCGGCATCGGCGTGATGCGCGGCTTGCCCTTGGTCAGCGCGGCCAGTACGTCGCCGTTTGCCACGTCCCACTCGTACGCGTCGGTCAACGTACGCAGGGCGACCTTCTTGCCGTCCGGTGAGTTCGCGCCGCCGGTGATCTCGTTCTGGGCCGGGCCACGGTTGCCGAGCTTGTTCGACGTTCCGGTCTGCTCCGGCGTGAACTGGCCGACCTTGGTGAGCTGCATGGTCTTGCCGGTCGTCAACGTGCCCGTGTAGCTGAAGATCGTCGCCGGACCGCTGATCGCCTTCGTCACGAAGATCGGTGCACCGTTGCCGTTGAGCAGGAATGCCTCAGTGTTGTGCGACCCGTCCGGGTACGAGAAGCGATAACGCGTCATCGCGTTCTTGCTCGTGACCTTGAACAAGGCGACCGTCTGGCGCTGCGGGGTGACGGGCTGGTCGCCGGTGTCGGCGATCCACAACGTGCCCTTGCTGTCGACGGCGATATCCTGCGGATCGACCGCCGCTCCGTTCGGGTACGACTGGGCCGAGCCGATCCGGCCGCAGCTCTTGTTGAGGTACGCGACCCGGTTGCCCCAGGTGTTGTTCTTGCCGTCGATCACGACATAGCCGTCCGACGTGGCGACGAGGCCGGTGATCTGGACCGCGGAGTTTGAATTGATCGTGCAGACGGTGCTCGGAGCGACCGGTGACGGGACCGGCGTCGGCAGCGGCGTGGCGGCGGTGACCGGCGTGGCGACACCGGTCGCACCGGGTGACGGGGCCGCGAACGCCGGCGCACTGGGCGACCCGACCAGAACGGCCGATCCGACCAGCACAACAGCCGCGGCAACGGCCGCCATCCGAACAGAGTGCATCGGCCTAGTGTTGCAGAGAGAAGCACAAAAACAGTGACCGCAAGGCGTACCTCACAGTGTGTTATCGGTTAGAGATCCACTAGCCAACTCGTACGGGTGCAATTGCGCGGCAAGTGACTCGGGAACCCGTACCCACAGTTCTGTCCCGGCATCGCGGTGGTCCGCGCTGAGCACCTCGCCGCGCTCATGCGCCGCGGCGACCAGGTCACCCCGGTCATACGGCACCAGTACGCGCAGCTCCACCGACGGGCGCGGCAGGCGCGCCTCCACCGCGAGCCGGAGGTCGTCGATGCCGGCACCGGTGCGCGCGGAGACGAAGAGCGCGGCCGGCCAGAGCCGCTTGAGTCGCAGGAGCGTCTCCTCGTCGGCCGAGTCAATCTTGTTGACCACGAGCAGCTCAGCAATCGTGTCCGCGCCGACCTCGCCGAGTACCTCGTGCACCGACCGGACCTGCTGCTCGGGGTCCGGGTGCGAGCCGTCGACGACGTGTACGACCAGATCCGACTCGCCCACCTCCTCCAGCGTCGACCGGAACGCCTCGATCAACTGGTGCGGCAGGTGCCGGACGAAGCCAACGGTGTCGGAGTACGTGAAGATCCGGCCGTCGGCGGTCTGCGCCCGGCGCGTCGTCGGATCGAGCGTCGCGAACAACGCGTCCTCGACCAGAACCCCGGCGCCGGTCAGGACATTCAACAGGCTCGACTTTCCGGCGTTCGTGTAACCGGCGATCGACACGCTCGGCACCTCGTGGTTGCGGCGGCGGGACCGCTTGGTGACCCGTACCGTCCGCATCAGCCCGATCTCCCGCCGCAGCTTGGAGATGCGCGTGCGAATCCGCCGGCGATCGGTTTCAAGCTTCGTCTCGCCGGGACCACGGGAGCCGATGCCACCGCCCTGTGCGCCGACGCGGCCGCCGGCCTGCCGGCTCATCGCCTCGCCCCAACCACGCAGGCGCGGCAGCAGATATTGCAGTTGGGCCAGCTCGACCTGGGCCTTGCCCTCGCGCGATTTCGCGTGCTGGGCGAAGATGTCGAGGATCAGCGCCGTACGGTCGATGACCTTGACCTTGATCGTGCTCTCCAGTCGCCGCAGCTGGCTGGGTGACAGCTCGCCGTCACAGATCACCGTGTCCGCGCCGGACGCCATGACGATCGAGCGCAGCTCTTCGACCTTGCCGCGACCGATGTACGTGGCCTGGTCGGGGCGGCTGCGCCGTTGGATGAGCGCCTCAAGCACCTGAGAGCCGGCGGTCTCGGCCAGAGCAGCCAGCTCGATCAGCGAGTTGTCGGCGCCGGTCGCGCTGCCTTCGGCCCAGACGCCGATCAGGACGACCCGTTCCAGGCGAAGCTGCCGATACTCCACCTCGGTGATGTCGGTGAGTTCGGTGGACAGCCCGGCGACCCGGCGCAGCGCATTGCGCTCGGCGAGCTCAAGATCGCCGTTCGTGTCGCGGTCATCGCGATCACTGTCGGCGAAGTCGAGGTCGTCGGGATCGATAACGGCGTCGAAGTAGATATCGTTACCCGGCCTGCGCCCGGGTCGGTCGTCATTCATCCCCTCGATCGTGGCACGGCAGCCTGCCAGCCGCACGCCCATTACCCCGCGCCGCCACGGGTGTTTCCGTGCGGTTCCGTCGTCCGCCGTGCAAGATCGTTCCGGACGTGATGCGGGCCACGCCGGCCGGCCTCCCGCTGGCTGCCGGTGGAGGGCGAGACTGGCTAACGACACCGGCGGCGGACAACGGAAGTGACAACCGGCGGCCGCGGGCGGGATGCTGACGGGCACACGCACGACCAGCACGTTTCGATGAGGAGAGGTTCACGATGGCGGCAATGCCCAGCGCCGGGTTCTCGATCACGGTCCGGGTGTCGGTTCCCGCCGATTCGACCGCTATCGGCCGCATAGCAACGGCCGTGGGCGATGCCGGCGCCATCGTGACGGCGCTCGACGTCGTCGACTCCGACCATCTGCGGGTGATCGCCGACGTCACGTGCGACACGGCGAACATCGCCCATGCGGATCACGTGGTGGCCGAGTTGGCCAAGATCGACGGTCTCGAGGTGCGGAAGGTCTCCGACCGTACGTTCCTGCTCCACCTCGGCGGCAAGATCGAGGTGCACCCGAAGGTCGCGCTCCGTACCCGTGACGAACTCTCCCGCGCCTACACCCCCGGCGTGGCTCGTGTCTGCCTCGCGATCGCGGAGAACCCGGACGACGCGCGGCGCCTGACCATCAAGCGCAACACGGTGGCGGTCGTGACCGACGGCTCGGCGGTGCTCGGTCTCGGCAACATCGGTCCGGCCGCCGCGCTGCCGGTGATGGAAGGCAAGGCCGCCCTGTTCAAAAGGTTCGGCGGTGTCGATGCCTGGCCGGTCGTCCTCGACACGCAGGACACCGAGGAGATCATCCAGATCGTGAGGGCCATCGCGCCGGCGTATGGCGGCATCAACCTGGAAGACATCGCGGCGCCCCGGTGCTTCGAGATCGAGGCCCGGCTGCGCGAGATGCTCGATATCCCGGTCTTCCACGACGATCAGCACGGCACCGCGATCTGCGTGCTGGCCGCGCTGACCAACGCTTTGCGCGTCGTGGGCAAGCAGATCGGCGGCGTGCGGGTCGTCGTCTCCGGAGCTGGAGCGGCCGGTACGGCCATCATGAAGTTGCTGCTCGCCGAAGGCGTCGGCGACATCATCGCGTACGACCGCCAGGGCGCCCTGCATCGCGGCGCGGCCGGCTACAACCCGTCCTGGCAGTGGCTGGCCGAGAACACCAACTCCGAGAATTACGCCGGCGACCTGCCGGGCGCGATCCGTGGTGCGGACGTGTTCATCGGCGTCAGCGCCCCGAACCTGCTGACCGGCGACGACATCGCCGGAATGGCCAAGGACGCGATCGTTTTCGCACTGGCCAACCCGGACCCGGAAGTCGATCCGCGGGAGGCACGCAAGCACGCCGCCATCGTCGCGACCGGCCGCTCCGACCAGCCGAACCAGATCAACAACGTGCTGGCGTTCCCGGGCGTGTTCCGCGGCATGCTCGACGCGCAGGCCCGGGGCTACACCGAGGACATGGCGCTGGCCGCCGCACGAGCGATCGCCGACGTCGTGGGTGAGGATGCGTTGAACGCCTCGGTCATCGTGCCGAGCGTGTTCGACGCGCGCGTGGCGCCATCGGTCGCGGCCGCGGTGCGAGCGGTGGCCAAGGGTACGCCGCCGGGCGAGGCGGCC
>DATCXD010000074.1:0-3610 GCA_036566005.1 Micromonosporaceae bacterium
TGTCGCCGGGTCGGGCTGGCCGCCGGTCCACGCCGCCGCCGTACCGGCCGGCCACCGCCCGGAGACAGCCTCGGTGACAAGCGCGTCGACCAGTGGATGCTCCGGCGCCACGACCATGTACGTCGCGCCGAACACCGTGTCCGGCCGGGTCGTGAACACCCGCAGCGCGCCCGCGTCGGTCGGGAAGTCGATGTACGCGCCGGTCGACCGGCCGATCCAGTTGCGTTGCATCACCTTGATCGGTTCCGGCCAGTCCATCTCGTCCAGGTCGTCGGCCAACCGGTCGGCGTACGCGGTGATCCGCATCAGCCACTGCCGCATAGTGCGGTGGAAGACCGGGAAGTTGCCGCGCTCCGAGCGCCCGTCCGCCGTCACCTCCGCGTCGGCCAGCACCGTACCCAGGCCCGGACACCAGTTGACCGGCGCCTCGGCGACGTACGCCAACCGGTGGTTGTCGATGATCTGCCGCCGGTCGACCTCGCTCAGGTCGGCCCAGTGACCTCCGCCGGCCGGCACCCTGATGCCGTCGGCGAACGCCGCGACCAGACTCTCGATCGGGCGGGCACGGTCTGCGTCCGGGTCGTACCACGAGTTGAACAGCTGTAGGAAGATCCACTGGGTCCACCGGTAGAACGCGACGTCCGAGGTTGCCACCGAACGGCGCTCGTCATAGCCCAGGCCGAGGCGCCGCATCTGGCGCCGGTACTCCTCGATGTTCGCCTCGGTCGTCGTCCGCGGATGCGTACCGGTCTGGATCGCGTACTGCTCGGCCGGCAGACCGAATGCGTCGAACCCCATGGTGTGCAACACGTTGCGGCCACTCATCCGCTGGAACCGGCCGAACGAGTCGGTGCCGATGTAGCCCAACGGGTGGCCGACGTGCAGGCCGGCCCCGGACGGGTAGGGGAACATGTCGAGCACGTACATCTTCTCGGCACCAGCCCGCGGATGGTCCGGCTCCGCCAACACGCCAGCCGGGTTCGGCGCGTGGAACGTGCCGTCGCGGCGCCACCGATCCTGCCACCGCGCTTCGATGTCGTTGGCCAGCGCCGCCGTATAGCGGAACGCCGGCACTTCGGCGTCGTTCGTCATCTGCTGCTCACCACCATGCTTTCCTAAGCGCCTGGACCGCCGGTCGGCGCACTTCCATCCGACCGTGATCTCGACGGTTGAGACCTCGTCGCGCCCGGACCGACGCTCGGCGCACGTCCATCCGACCGTGATCTCGGACGGCCCAGACCGACGCCGTAGGCGCTGTCTAGATCAACACGAGGGCATAAAAAAGCCCCTCGTGCAGGAGGGGTCGCCGTGCGTTCGCGCCGGGTCGGCGCGCCAGCACGGCTAGGTAAGCAGGAGGCGGAACGCATGCGTCATGTCGCCATCCTAGCGCGGCGGAACCGGCGCGTCGCCGCGGTTTGCCGTCACGGGTGCCACCGCGCGGTGCCAACGTCAACTATTGACCCGGAAACGCCGGCGGGATACGTTTCGCGCGGCCCTGGCCGCCGCTCGATGTCGCGGTTGCGGCCGATCGGTTTCGCGCCAGGATCTCGCCGCCAGAACGGATTCGTCGATGAACATCGTTGCGTGGGTGCTTCAGATCGTGCTCGCGGTGCTGTTCCTCGGCGCCGGCGGCATGAAGCTCACCCAGCCGAAAGAAAAGCTGCAGCCGACGATGGGCTGGGTCGAGTTGGTCCATCCGCGCAGCGTGAAACTGCTCGCCGCCACGGAGATCCTCGGTGCACTCGGTCTGGTCCTGCCGTGGGTGACCGGCATCGCGAAGGTGCTGACCCCGCTGGCCGCCGTCGGGCTTGCGGTCGTCATGGCCGGCGCGGTCATCGTCCACGTGCGCCGCAAGGAGCCGTGGTACGCCCAACTCGTGCTCCTCGTGCTGTGCATCGTGGTGGCGGCCGTCCGGTTCTGAGCCGCGACCGCAGACTTCGACGGTTGAGCGGAACGCCCGAGTCGGGCGCGTGAGCCGGGCGCCTGAGTTGGGGCGCCTGACTTGGGGCGCCTGACTTGGGCGCCTGAATCGGATGCGTAGCAACGGATCGCGCGCACGGCGGGTCGTCGTGACCGGCGCGGCCGACCGCCGGAACTGACCGGCCGAGGCTTAACCGCCCGGCACCGTACCCGCGCAATTCGATCCGGCTGTTTCGACGGTGATGCCGGCGGCCGTGGTCAGCGGCTGGCGCCGTTTAGTGCCACGCACGAACCGGGCGGACGGCTCATTGCCGAGACGCAACGCGCCGGATAGCGTGAAATTTAGTTTCCGGACCCCGACGTGATGTCGTGACGAGGCGCCCGCCGATTGGCCCGCTAGGCCGGATTTCGATGCGCATTCGTCCTGTGCGCAAACGCATCCTCATGTACAGACCATTGCCGTCGCGCGCCGGTTGCATCGCGGTCAACATGTGCCGATCTTGTTACCGCTACCTGCCCAAATGGCGGTAACACCGTTACCCTTGCGCCTCTCGGCGACCCGCATAAAGCCGGCTAGCCTGAGAGAATGCACACAGCCGTGCGGGGACGCATCACTGGTCGGCGCGGCATACTGGCACGCCCGTGAATGTCACTGGCAGCCAAAGGCGTTCCTAGGAGACAGTCAGTGACCATTCAACGCAGCGCCGACGAGCGCAGCCAGCCGATGTCGACGGCGGAGTTCGGCGCCGCGACCGCCGCGATTGTCCACAACATCGAGAAGGTCATCGAGGGCAAGACGGCGACCATCCGGCTCGCGCTCGCGGTCATGCTCGCCGAAGGCCATCTGCTCATCGAGGACGTGCCGGGCGTCGGCAAGACCAAGCTCGCCAAGGCGCTCGCCCGCTCGATCGACTGCTCGGTGCGACGGATCCAGTTCACGCCCGACCTGCTGCCGTCGGACGTCACCGGTGTCAGCGTCTACAACCAGGAGGCGCGCGAGTTCGAGTTCAAGCCCGGGGCGATTTTCGCGAACATCGTCGTCGGCGACGAAGTCAACCGGGCGTCGCCGAAAACCCAGTCGGCCATGCTCGAGTGCATGGAGGAGCGCCAGGTCACGGTCGATGGTCTGACGTACGAGCTGCAGACGCCGTTCATGGTGATCGCGACGCAGAACCCGATCGAGATGGAAGGCACCTATCCGCTGCCCGAGGCGCAGCGCGACCGCTTCACCGCCCGTATCGCGATGGGATACCCGGACACCGTTTCCGAGATCGCGATGCTCGACGCACACGGCGCCGAAGACCCGGTGCTCGATCTTCTGCCCGTGGCCGACGCCGCCATCGCCCGCCGGATGATCGAGACCGTCCGCGATGTGCACGTCGCCGACGCGGTGAAGTATTACGCGGTCCAGTTGTGCCACGCGACACGCGAGTCGCAGGATCTCCGCCTCGGTGCGTCGCCCCGGGCCACTCTGCAACTGCTGCGTACGGCGCGGGCGGTCGCCGCCCTCGAGGGCCGCGACTACGTCGTCCCGGACGACCTGCAGGCGCTGGCTGTGCCCGTGCTCGCCCACCGCATCATCCCGACCGCGGAGGCGCAGCTGTCCCGGCGCACGACCGACGCGATCGTGTCCGACATCGTGCACCGGCTGCCGCTGCCCACCGAACGTGCACCCCGGGCGGCCTATCCG
>DATCXD010000075.1:0-2949 GCA_036566005.1 Micromonosporaceae bacterium
CGCGGCGCCGCGCACCGGGACCGGCCCTCGCCCGGTGGATCCGAGCCCGCGACGGCACCTGCCGCGCACCCGGCTGCCGCGCACCGGCATCCGTCTGCGACATCGACCACACCATCGCCTACGCCGACGGCGGACTCACCACACACGACAACCTCGCGAATGCCTGTCGGCACCATCACCGGCTCAAACACGAGGCCGGCTGGCAGGTCACCCAACCCACCCCTGGCGTGCTCACCTGGCGATCACCCCATGGCGACCGATTCACCCGCACCTACATAACCTAGGGTGGCTCAGACCTGTTCGTCAGACACTAGTTCTTGCTGGATGTGCAGCTTGAGTTCGTCGATCGTGCGGTCGAACGCGGCGACGAGATCGACGTTGTATAGCTTGGCCAGCACGAGCACCGACCATAGGCAGTCGGCCAGTTCGTGTTCAAGGGCGGCACGGCCGCCGGCGACGGACCGAGCGCCTTCCTCTGCCATCACGAGTTTTGCCAGGTCCCCGATGTCGCCAACGAGTCCGAGCACGAACTCCTCGCGAGACCACGTCCGACCTCGAACCCGCAGATTGAGTTCGTCATAAAGCGAATGGACCTGCATTGCACGGATCGTGGCGTCGGCGATCTTCATGTCGGCGAGTATGGCAGGGCAGCCGCTGGTGGTGCTGATGCGCGGCGCTTCATCGACGCTTCGGCAGCCATTCGTTGATCGCGGCGACGCGGATGGTGGCGAGGTAGCGTACGGCGAGCTTGTCGTATCGGCTGGCCACGACACGATGGCGTTTGAACTGGCTGATCCCTGCTTCTGAGACACGGCCTTAGTACCGGCCGATCAGCCCGCTCCCGATCGGCACGACGTGCGTCACGCAGTCGCGCCCGGTCAACACATGAAGCAGGAAGGCGGCGGGGTCGGCCAGGTAGCCCATCGGCAGCTCGGCGCGCGTGCCCAACTCGCTCTGCAGGAATGTGCTCGGCGCAACGGTGAGTACGGTGCCGGCGAAGCCGGCCGTGATCGGTCGGTGGACGTGGCCGGCGAGCACGCGTACGACATGGGGGTGGCGCCGGATCACGGCCGCGAACTCGTCGCCGTCGTCGAGACGTATGCCGTCGAGAGACGCGATGGCGATCGGCATCGGCGGATGGTGCACGCAGACAAACGCCGGCGCGTCCGGTCGCCGGCCGAGCGTCTCGTCGAGCCAGGCGAGTTGCTTCTCGCCGAGCAACCCGGCGGGCGAGCCCGGCACCTTCGAGTCCAGCGCGACGATCGTCGCCTCCGGGTACTCGACGGCGTAGTGCGCACTCGGACCGCTGCCTAGATAGCCGGTGCCGGCGAACGCCGCCTCGAAAGCGTCGCACTTGTCGTGGTTCCCGGTCGTCAGGTGGATCGGGATCGCGAACCGGTCGAGCACCTCGCGGAGCACCGCGTACTCCGCCTCGGTACCGTGGTCGGTCAGGTCGCCGGTGATAACGACACAGTCCGGCCGGATCTGCAGGCCCAGCACGCGCCCGAGCGCACGCTGGAGGCCGGCGGCCGGCTCGGCGCCGAGCACGCCGGTGGTGAGATGGGTGTCGCTCAGATGGGCAACGAGCATCGCGCACCTCCGTACGGCGGCATGTCCCACCACCATGGCAGACCAGCCGGTCCCCAGGACGGGTCGGGTCGGAAGTCGCACCACGTCCCGTCGAATGGAAACTTACCGGCGGACGCGAGCGCGACGACCCGTTCGCCCTCGGCACGGATCGCGGCCGCCTCGTCGGCGTTCCAGAACGCCGGATGCCCGATCAGCGGGGCGAACTCGTCCTCGTCCTTCCACTGCCATGTCCGGTCCGGCGCGATCAGGACGTCCAGCACCTGATCCTGGCCGTCGACACCACCGGCCCACCGAACGGCGGGCGTCTCCAGGTTGACGTACCAGCCGGCGAACGCTCCGTCCGGGTCCCAGCCCCACCACAGCGAGTGCGCGGCGCCCGGCGGGATCAGCATCAGGTTGCCGTATCCGTCCCATGTCGACAGCACCGGGATCGTCGGCGTACCAAGCTCCTCGAGAAGCGGCAGCGGCCGTGTCGGGTCGCCGTCGAGCGTCGCGCGACGGACCTGTGTCGAGCCGACTCCGACCCAGATGAGCAGTCCGCGTTCGTCGTCGCTGACCACGCGCCCGCACTCGACTTGGCCGATCCGGCCGTCCGGATGCAGACCACGGCGTACCACGATCTGTCCCGGCTCGAACCGTGCCGCCGCGATCGGCTCCACCATCAGTTGCCCAAGACGTTGACGGCACGCGCGACCACGAGCGCGACGGTGCCGAGCGAAATGGCCGACTGGAACATCATCGTCATCTTCGCCCAGCGCGACAGCGGCAGCGTGTCCGTCGGACTGAACGCCGTCGAGTTCGTGAACGACACGTAAAGGTAATCGATGAACGTCGGCTCCCAATCCTTCGTCGCGAACTCCGGCGCGGTCATCTGCGCAAACAGGAAGTCCGTGTGGCTATGCGTGCCGCACGCGCGGGCAACCGGCCCGCCACGGTCCATCTCCCAGTACCACAACGCGAACACGATCACGTTCGTCAGCCAGATGCCGCCGCCGACGCGCAGCAGTGGGCCGGCGCTGCCGAGCGGGCTGTGCGGCGACATGTTGTGGATCAGCTCGCCCACGAATTGCACGGCCGACCAGGCGGTCGCGACGCCCGCCGCGATGACGAGCGTCAGGCCGAGCACTCGCAAGATCGTCGCTTGGCGGTCGATCGAGGTCTGCCGGAAGAGGATGATGACCACGAGGAGCAACAGTTCCAGGCCGGGCAGCAGCCACCACGGGTGGAACGCGAGATCGTGCGGCACGAATACCTGCAGCACGACCGCGACGACCACGGCGATCGCGACCGGCAGCCGCGGCTCCTCGGCCGTCCGACGCAACCACGCGGGCTGATGCAACTGCCCGCTGGCCGCGGCGA
>DATCXD010000098.1:0-3188 GCA_036566005.1 Micromonosporaceae bacterium
GGGCGCACCTGCCCGCCGCCGAGCGCGAGTTGGACGGACGCCACCTGGTCCGGCGACCCGGATCGCGACGGTGGGTTGGCCGCCGACGCATCGCCCGGCGAAACGATCGACGTCGAGACGTCGCATCGCTCCGGCGCGGCCCGCGCACGGGCCCGTGGCCGGTTCACGCGCAACTTCGTGATCCAGGCGACCGCGGCCGAGTGGGCGCTCGCGCTGCTGGCCACGCTCCGCGCGGCACTGGCCGGCAGCCCGGCTCGGATCGTGTTCTTCCAGCACGACGAGGTGATCGTGCATGCGCCGGTCGAGATCGCCGATGAGGTCGCCGACGCCGTGCGGTCCGCGGCCGCGACGGCGAGCCGTCTGCTGTTCGGCGACACCCCGGTGCGGTTCCCGGTCGGGGTGGCGGTCGTCGAGAGCTACGCCGACGCCAAATAGGTCTAAGCGCCTGGACCGACCGGTCGGCGCACCTTCCCTGCACGTGGTAGCGGACGGCTGGCGCACTCGAAGCGCCTCGACTTACAGCCGGCGCACCGTCCCTGACGGTGATAACGGTCAGTCGGCGAAGAACTTGTCGAGGACGGCCGTGTGCGTCGGGAACGCGAGGACCAACGGTTCCCGGGTGACGATCCATTCGGTTGCCTCGCCGGTCGGCGCGGACGGCGGCAGGTCCGCGGCCGGCCGGGCCGGCAGGATGCCGAAGACGAGCACGTGGCGGCCGGTGCTCTGTACGTCGAACAATGTCACGTCGTCGGGGTCGGCGATCAGGCCGGTTTCTTCCTGCAGTTCCCGAATGGCCCCCTCGGTCCACAGTTCGCCGTATTCGAGGAAGCCGCCGGGAAAGCACAGCTCGCCCCGGGCCGGTTCGATGTCGCGCCGGACGACGACGACACCATCGTGGCCGCCGTCGTCGAAACGGACGGGCAGCAGCGGAACCGACACTGGCAGCGGATTGCGCCAGGTCGTCTCCCCGCAGTTCGGGCACATCCGCGGCCACGGCTGGTCGGGCGCGTAGGCGGCGCCACAGTACGAGCAGTGCCCGTACTGGATCAGCGAAGTGACCTGCCACGGGTGCACGTACGTCATGGGGTCATTGTGTCGCGTCCGGCTCGGCGAGGCCGCCCCGGGGACGTCAGGCCGGATCGAGGTCGAGCAGCTCCTGCGCGTTGTTCCAGCACACCGCGCGCAGCCAGTCGTCGCCGAGGCCGAACCGTACGAGGGCGGCGATCTGCTCCGCGTACGGATAGGGAATGTTCGGAAAGTCGGAGCCGAGCAGGACGCGGCCGTCGCGACCGAGGGCGCGCAGTTCCGGCAGCAACGCCGGGGGCAGCGCCCCGACCGCGTTGAAGAAGTCGGTGCCGACCATCGTCGTGTCCAGGCACACCCGCGGATATCTCCTCGCGAGCGCGAAGAAGCCCGCGTACTCGGGGGCTCCGCAGTGTGCGATGACGGCCACGAGCCGCGGGTGGCGGCGCAGCACCGCCTCAAACGGTTCCGGTCCGGTGTAGCTGCCCTTGACCGGGCCGGAGCCGGCGTGCACGACGACCGGCAGGCTGACGTCGTCGAGCCGCCCCCACACGTCGTCGAGCAGCGGGTCTGCCGGGTCGAAGCCGCCGACCTGCAGGTGGAGCTTCGCGATGCGCGCGCCACGGGCCAGCGCCGCGCCGACGTAGTCGAGCACGCCGGGCTCCGGATAGAACGTCATCGACGGGATGCAGTCCGGCGTGTTGTCGGCGAACTCGAGTGTCCAATCGTTGAGGTCCGCGGCCATCGCCGGCCGGTGCGCGTACGCGAGCGCGCTGAAATGGTGCACCCCCATGCCGCGCAGGTGCGCGACGCGGTCCTCGTCCGGCCACATGTACGCCACCGGCCACGGGCGACCGATCAGCCGACTGCCCTCGGAGAAGTGCGCCCACACGCGCCGCATCATCCGGGGCGGCAGGAAATGCGTGTGGATGTCGATGAGGCCGGGTAGGCCGAGCGCGAGCGCCCAGTCGCGGACGTCCTCGTCCCGGGTAGGTTCACTCACCCGGACAGTCTGCCAACCGGGTCGGTATGCAGATGCAGCGGACGGCACCCGGCCGAAGCCGAACGCCGTCCGCGTGGCCCGGACCCACCCGGGCACCCCCACAGTGAAGCTGATGTTCCGCCGCGACCGCACGGTCAGGCGATCACGCAATCAGACGATCACGCGACCACCTTGCCGCCGGCGATGTCGAGGGTCACGCCGGTCACCCACCCGGACGCGTCGGACGCGAGGTAAGCCGCGGCCGCGGCGACGTCGGCCGGCTCGCCGATGCGCCCGAGCGGGAACGCCTGCGACATCGCATCGAATTGCGCCGCCGGCATCGCGGCCATCTTTCGGTTGCGCACCGCCGAGGGGGCCAACGCATTGACGCGTACGCCGCGGGACGCGTACTCGGCGGCGAGATGCCGGGTCAGCATCACGACGCCGGCCTTGGCCACCGCGTAGGCGACGTTGGCCTGCGACGGCGTGCGACCGGCGGCCGAGGACATGGTGATGATCGAGCCACGGCCGCGCTCGAGCATGCCGGCGGCGAACGTCTGGATCGTGTAGAACGCGCTCGACAGGTCGCCGTCGAGGATCGCGCGCCAGGCCGGCGGGTTCATCGACTCGCTCGGCTGTGGCCGGCCGTTGCCACCGGCGAAGACGGCCAGCACGTCGACGTCGCCGACTTCGTTGGCGATGTGCTTCGCCGCGAACGCGAGCGCGTCGGGCCGGGTGCAGTCGGCCGGCGCGACGACGGCTCGGCCACCGTCGTTCCAGATCGCCTCGCGTACGTCTTCGAGGGCGTCCTCGTCGCGGGCGATGAGCCCGACCGACATGCCGTTCGCGGCGAGCAGGCGTGCCGTGGCCGCGCCGATGCCCCGGGAGGCACCGGTGACCACGGCCACCCGACCGGCCAGATCGTCGAATCGTACGGTCATCGTCGCCACCCGCCGAAGCGGTGCCGGAACCGGGCGATGCGCAGGATCGCGAACGTCAGCAGCGCCAGCGGGATGATCGCGAAGAAGTGACCGTGCACGATGCCGCCGATCGCGCCGAAGGTCACGAAGAGGAACAGGATCGGCAGCAACGGCAACAGGAACCACGGCGGCCCAGGGCGCCGCGTCCAGCCCGGACTGCCACAGCCCAGGCCGCCCCAGCCCGGTCCACCGGCGCCAGGCGC
>DATCXD010000100.1:0-2744 GCA_036566005.1 Micromonosporaceae bacterium
CCGGCTGGTCGAGGCGATCGCTGCCGCGACGCCGGCCTGTCCGCGTGGCATGCCGGAGACCGCGGTGTTCGTGATCGGAGCGTTCAGCCAGCCGAAGCCAAAACCGAAGATCGCGTACGTGACGAGGATGTACGCGATCGACGTGTGGTTGTCGAGACCGGTCAACATCAGCCCGGCGGCGCCGATCCCGGCACCGCCGATGACGAGCGGAACCCGCGCACCACGGGCTCCGACCCACCGCCCGGACACCGGCGCGAAGAGCATCGACATGACCGCGAGCGGCAACGTCGCGAGGCCCGCGTGCAGCGGCGTGAACCCGCGGACGTTCTGCAGGTAGAGCGTGTTGAGGAAGAGGAAGCCGGACAGGGCGGCGAACCCGCACAGCGCGATCACCGTCGCCGAAGAGAACGGGACGCTCGAGAAGAACCGCGGGTCCACCAGGGGCTGGTAGCGCCGGCGCTCGTACCCGACGAGCGCGGCCGCCGCGACCGCGGAGGCGACGAACGCGCCGACGATGACCGGTGATGCCCACCCGATGGCGGGTCCCTCGATGATGCCGTACGTCAGCGTGGCCAGGAATGCGAGCACGAGCACCTGGCCGACGACGTCCAGACGACGCGGCGCGACCGCCCGCGACTCCGGGACGAACAGCGCTGTCAGCACGAATGCCGCCGCGCCGACCGGGATGTTGATCCAGAAGATCGCCCGCCAGCCGATTGAGTCGATGAGCGCGCCACCGACGACCGGTCCGAGCGCGAGGCTGATTCCGATCACACCGCCCCAGACGCCGATGGCCTGCGCACGCTCGCGCGGCTCGGTGAAGACGTTCGTGATGATCGACATGGCCACCGGATTCAGCATGCTGCCCCCGACCGCCTGGACCATCCGGAACGCGATCAGCCAGCCGAGGCCGGGCGCGAGGCTGCACAGCAGGGATCCGAGCGTAAACACCACGAGGCCGGTCTGGAACGTACGCCGGCGGCCGACCCGGTCACCGGTCGAGCCGGACGCCATCAACAGGCTCGCGAGCACCAACGTGTACGCGCTGATTGTCCATTGGAGGCCCGAGACCGACGCATGCAGGTCGCGCTGGATGGCCGGCAAGGCGACGTTCACGATGGTGTTGTCCAGACCGACGATCAGCAGGCTCATGCAGCAGATCGCGAGCACGAGCAGGCGACGCCCGCGGGTCAACTCCGGCATCCGTCCATCCTCGCTCGCCCACCGCGAATCGCCTGCCCCGGCGACCGCCGACGTGATCCGGGACTCGCACCATCGTGATCTTGGTACAGGCGAGCGCTCCGGTATGCCATGCGTCAAGATCCAACATCCCAAGATCTACGCTCGACCTCGTGGGCGCAACGGTGTGGGTAGTGGCCGGGCCGCCCGGCTCGGGCAAGACCACGGCCGCGCGGCTCCTGGCCGCACGCCTGTCGCCGCCCGCGGCAATCCTGGACAAGGACATCGTGTACGGCGGGTTCGCCGGCGCCGTGATCGCCGCCGCGGGCGAACCGGCCGGACGCCGCGAGGGACCGTGGTACGACGCGCACGTCAAGGCGTACGAATATGCCGGGCTCGCCGCCACGGCCGGCGACATCCGGGCGGCCGGGTGCCCGGTCGTCGTCGTGGCGCCGTACACGAACGAGATCCACCACGCCACGCGATGGGCGGGACTGGTCACCGAGTTGGGCGGCGAGCCGGTCCGGCTCATCTGGCTCGACTGCGACCCGGCGACCCTCTACGCACGGATCGTCGCGCGGGCCTCCCCCAACGATGCCGCCAAGCTCGTCGACTTCGACGCGTACGTCGCCCGGATGCGGCCCGGCGTTCCGCCGGCCGTGGCTCACCTGGCGATCCACAACCGTGGTCCGGTCGACGCGATCGAACGGCAGGTCGACGCGATCGTCCGTGCCCACGGCACGTGAGGGTCACGGGCCACCCGGGCCACACGCCGACCCTCAGTTCGGCGCCGTCCACCTCGGCCACGTCGACATCGAGCTTCGTCGACAGCTCAGTCGAAGTCGGTCGCCGCCGACGCGAACTGCGCAGCGTAGAGCCGCGCGTAGGCGCCGCCGGCCGCCAGCAGTTCATCGTGGTTGCCCTGCTCCACGATCTGGCCGTGCTCCATGACGAGGATCAGGTCGGCATCGCGGATCGTCGAGAGCCGGTGGGCGATCACGAAGCTCGTGCGGCCCTGTCGCAGCGACGACATCGCGTGTTGGATCAACACCTCGGTACGGGTATCGACCGAGCTCGTCGCCTCATCCAGGATCAGGATCACCGGCTCGGACAGGAAGGCGCGGGCGATCGTGATGAGCTGCTTCTCGCCCGCGGACAGGTTCGATCCCTCCTCGTCGATGACCGTGTCGTACCCGTCCGGCAACGTGCGGACGAAGTGGTCGACGTGAGTGGCCGTGGCCGCTGCGATGATCTGTTCCCGGGTCGGATTGTCCGCTCCGTACGCGATGTTGTCGGCGATCGTGCCGCCGAACAGCCAGGTGTCCTGCAGCACCATGCCCATCGCCTCGCGCAGCTCGTCGCGGCTCATCGTCGCGATGTCGACGCCGTCGAGCAGGATCCGGCCACCGTCCACCTCGTAGAACCGCATGATGAGGTTGACCAGCGTCGTCTTGCCGGCGCCGGTCGGGCCGACGATCGCCACCGTGTGGCCGGGCTCCGCGGTCAGGGAGAGGTCCTCTATCAGCGGGGTGTCGGGGGTGTAGCGGAACGACACGTGCTCGAAC
>DATCXD010000104.1:0-4041 GCA_036566005.1 Micromonosporaceae bacterium
ATTACCGCCGAAGCGACGCCGGCGCCGGCGGCCCAGGCCGGGCCGGTTGGCCAGCTCGCTGAGCGGATCTTGCGGACGACGCGGCGACGCACGTTGAGTCGGGCGGCCAGGGCCTCGACCGTGTCGGCCAGGTCCAGTCTCGCGCGCGCCGCGTCCTGACGAATGGTCTCGGCGTCGGTTTGCGGAAGCGGATACAGTACGGGATCGCTCGTCGTCATCGTGATCCTCTTTCGATACGCGTCCTTGCCGATAATCGCCTCACACGACTGGATTCCCATGTCAGGCGATTTCGAAGCCTGGTCGGCGGCATCAACATCGAGATTCGGGTGCCCTCACCCGGCAACGGCGACGTACCGCCGACCGCGACGGCACTCCGGCGCGGCAAGGGCCAGGTCACGCAGTGTCAGGAAGATCACCGGCGGCGGTGGGACAAAGATCAACAATAACATGTGGGCTGCTGGTATCCGCCCAGAGCCGTTGTTGATCACGCCCGATGGCCAGGTCCGTCGCGGCCTCTTTCTTACCCAGCTCGCGACGGCGTCTGTCCGGTCGCGTCCGGCCGTCACGTCGGTCATCATCGGGCCGCGCACCGCCGAGCAGATCGGTGACCTGCTGACCGGCCCCCTGACGCGCCGGATTTCGCCTGAGGCAGTACCCCTTCCGGCGCTGGGCTCATAGGCTGTACCGATCGACACACCGGCACCGCCAGCGATGACGCCATAGCTTCGGGAAGAGGGCCACGATGGCAGACGTGATTCGCGCCGCCCTGGTGCAGACCAGTTGGACCGGCGACAAGGAATCGATGATCAAGGTACATGAGGAGTACGCGCGCCAGGCGGCCGCCGACGGGGCGAAGGTGATCTGCTTCCAGGAGCTGTTCTACGGGCCGTACTTCTGCCAGGTGCAGGATCCGCAGTATTACGCGTACGCCGAGTCGATCCCCGGACCGACGGTCGAGCGGTTCAGCGCGCTCGCGGCCCAACTCGGCATCGTCATGGTGCTGCCGATATACGAGCAAGAGCAGCCGGGTGTCCTCTACAACACCGCGGCCGTTCTCGATGCGGACGGCACGTACCTCGGCAAGTTCCGCAAGACCCACATACCGCAGGTGAAGGGATTCTGGGAGAAGTTCTACTTCCGGCCCGGGAACCTCGGCTATCCGGTATTCGACACGGCAGTCGGAAAGGTCGGCGTCTACATCTGCTACGACCGGCACTTCCCGGAGGGCTGGCGGGCACTCGGTCTCGGCGGCGCCCAGGTCGTGTTCAACCCGTCCGCGACCAGCCGCGGCCTGTCGTCCTACCTGTGGAAGCTCGAACAGCCGGCCGCCGCCGTCGCCAACGAGTACTTCATCGGCGCGATCAATCGGGTCGGCATCGAAAGCGAGATCGGCGACGACGACTTCTACGGGACGTCCTACTTCGTCGACCCGGAGGGCAAGTTCGTCGGCGAGGTCGGTGACGCGTACCAGCCCGAGCTGATCGTGCGCGACCTGGATCTGGACCTGCTGGCCGAGGTGCGCGACCGCTGGGCGTTCTACCGCGACCGCCGTCCCGACCAGTACGACAGTCTGGTGAAGCCGTGACGACGCTGATCTCCGGGGGTACGGTCGTCGGGCCGACCGGCCGTACGCCCGCCGATGTCGTCGTGGACGGCGAGACGATCGCCGCCGTTGTGTCGCCGGGGACCTGGACCGCGTCGGTGGACTCGACCCTCGACGCAACCGGCAAGTACGTGATCCCGGGCGGGATCGACGTACACACGCACATGCAACTGCCGTTCGGCGGGACGTTTGCGAGCGACACGTTCGAGACCGGCACGCGGGCGGCCGCGTTCGGCGGCACGACGACGATCATCGACTTCGCCGTGCAGCGGACCGGCGAGGTGGTCCAGGACGGGCTGGCCGCCTGGCACGCCAAGGCCGACGGCGAGTGCTTTATCGACTACGCGTTCCACATGATTCTCGGCGGCGTCGACGAGGATGCGCTCAAGGCGATGGACCATCTCGTCGCGAATGAGGGGATCACCAGCTTCAAGCTCTTCATGGCGTACCCGGGGGTGTTCTACAGCGACGACGGCCAGATCCTGCGGGCGATGCAGCGAGCCCGGGACAACGGCGCGCTCATCATGATGCATGCCGAGAACGGCATCGCGATCGACGTGCTGGTCCGGCAGGCGCTCGAGCGGGGCCAGACCGATCCGGTCTACCACGGCGTGACCCGGCCACCCGAGCTGGAGGCGGAGGCGACCCATCGCGCGATCGTGCTCGCCGACGTCGCGCAGGACTGCGCGCTCTATTTCGTGCACCTGTCGGCCAGCGGCGCACTCGAGCACGTGGCGGCGGCGCGGGACGCCGGCCGCAACGTGTTCGCCGAGACCTGCCCGCAGTATCTCTACCTGACGCTCGAAGACCAGCTCGCCGCGCCCGGGTTCGAGGGCGCGAAGTGGGTGGCGTCGCCGCCGCTGCGCAGCAAGCATGCCAACCACCGCGCCGACCTGTGGAAGGGCCTGCGGACGAACGATCTGGCCATCGTGTCCACCGACCACTGCCCGTTCTGCATGAAGGAGCAGAAGGAGCTTGGCATCGGCGACTTCTCGAAGATTCCCAATGGGATCGGCACGGTCGAGCACCGGGTCGACCTCGTCTATCAGGGCGTCGCCGATGGCAAGCTGTCGCCGGAACGCTGGGTCGAGACGATCGCGACGACGCCAGCCCGGATGTTCGGGCTCTATCCCCGCAAGGGCGTTGTGGCGCCCGGTTCCGACGCCGACATCGTGCTCTACGACCCGGCCGGTCGCACGACGATCAGCGCATCGACGCACCACATGAACATGGACCACTCCGCCTGGGAGGGTTTCCAGATCTCCGGGCGGGTCGACACCGTACTGTCCCGAGGCGAGATCCTCGTCCGGGACGGCACCTTCCACGGACGCAAGGGGCGCGGGCAGTTCCTCCGCCGCGGCCTGTCCGGTTACCTGCGCTGAGGCCGTCGGCATGGATGTAGGCGTGGTGTACCAGCTCGATCCGCCGGCGTCCGACGTGGTCGGACTGGCCCGACGGGCCGAGGCGGCCGGCTTCTCGCATGTGTGGACGTTCGACTCGCACCTGCTCTGGCAGGAGCCGTTCGTGGTGTACAGCCAGATCCTCGCGAACACGTCGTCGGTGATCGTCGGGCCGATGGTGACGAACCCGGGCACCCGGGACCCGACGGTTACGGCGTCGCTGTTCGCGACCCTGAACGACATGTTCGGCAACCGTACGATCTGCGGGATTGGCCGTGGCGACTCCGCACTTCGTACGCTCGGCATCCCACCGACGAGCCTCGCCGAGATGCGCGACTGCATCGAGGTCATCCGGTCGCTCGCGAACGGACGGTCGATCGAGCGCAACGGGCGGGACCTGCGGTTCCCATGGGTGACCGACGGCCGGCTCGATGTCTGGGTCGCCGCCTACGGCCCGAAAGCGCTCGAAGTCGCGGGCGAGGTCGGCGACGGCTACATCCTGCAGCTGGCCGACCCGGACATCGCGGCCTGGATGATCGGTGCCGTACGGTCGGCGGCGGAACGGGTTGGCCGCGACCCCGCCGCGCTGAAGTTCTGCGTCGCCGCGCCGGCGTACGTGGGCGACGACCTGGTACACCAGCGGGATCAGACGCGCTGGTTCGGCGGCATGGTCGGCAACCACGTTGCCGACATCGTCCGGCGCTACGGCACCGGGGGAGCGGTGCCCAGGGTGCTCACCGACTACATCGCCGGCCGCCAGGGGTACGACTACGCATCGCACGGTCGGGCCGGCAATCCACACGCCGACTTCGTCCCGGACGAGGTCGTCGACCGGTTCTGTGTGCTCGGGCCGGTCGACGCGCATCTGCGGCGTCTGCGCGAGCTGCGTGATCTCGGCGTCGACCAGTTCGCGATCTATTTGCAGCACGACGACAAGGAGCACACGCTCGACGCGTACGGCCAGCACATCATTCCGGCGCTCGCCGCCGACTAGGTTGGCGTCGGATCGGGTGGTCGCGTTGGCTACTGGGCGCCGCT
>DATCXD010000117.1:0-2383 GCA_036566005.1 Micromonosporaceae bacterium
GCCGGGCCGGCCGGTGGCGATGCTATGCGCGGGTTCCAACTGGCCGCCACCCGGCTCGCCTTATTGCGCGATCGGGCCGAACGGCGTGCGGTGGCGGGCAGCAACACGTGGTCCGCCGATCTTGCCGACGAGGGCAACCTCCTCTTCCTGATGTCGGCCTACCGCGGTGGATATGCGACGGCCGATCCGATGGCACCGCAGGCATTCTGGGACGGCAGTCGATATCACGTACGGTTCCCGGACGGTGTGACACGTACGGTCGAGGCGCCGGTCGAGCCCGTCGTGCCGGTACCGGTCGTCGCGCCGCCGCCACCCACGTTCGCCTACCCGGGCGGCCCGGGCTATCCAGGTGGCCCGGGCTACCCGGCGCGCGGCTATCCACCGCCGGGCTACCGATCGCCGGGTCAACCGCCCGGCTATCCACCGTCGGGTCAACCGCCGCGCGCATATCCCTGACGGCCGCGACTGTGCCTAGAGGTCACGACTGTCTCTAGAGGTCGCGACTGTGCCTAGAGGTAGAGCCCCGTCGCGTTGTCCTCGACCCGGCGGGCCGCGACCGCGTGGACATCGCGTTCACGCAGCAACACGTATGTCTGGCCCTGCAACTCGACCTCCGAGCGCTCCTCCGCGTCGAAGAGCACGCGGTCGCCGGCCACGATGGCGCGGACGTGCGGACCGACGCCGACCGTCTCGGCCCAGGTCAGGCGCCGGCCCACCGAGGCGGTCGCCGGGATGAGGATGCCGGCCGACGATCGGCGCTCACCCTCGCCGACCTCGACCTTGGCCAGCACACGGTCGTGCAGGAGCCGGATCGGGAGGTGCCCGACGTCGCTGGTTTCGGTGCTGCTCACGCTCGCAACCTACAGCGCCGTTGGGCACCGGCGTCGTTGGGCACCGGGGTACGGCGCACAGCCGGTTTAACTGAGTCCGGCACGCCGCGACGAGAACGTACCGGTCGGACGTCGACTGGTAGCTTCAGATTTTGCCCGCTGGGTACCGTAGGGCGGGTAGAGGTAAAGGATCATGACGTGGGCAGAATGTCGCAGGCACGCTCCGCCGTTGCGCGGGCGTACGAGTCGGCGCGCGCGGTCACGCGCGAGCCGGCGCTGCGTGCGCGGGCCGACGATCAGAACGACTCGTACGAGCCCGACGACGACGAGCCGTTCGAGGTCAACGTCGAGACGGATACGCCGACCGACGCCGCGCGGACCGAACGACCGTTAACCGTCCGGGACCGCGATGACCTCACGGTGCCCCGACCGTTGCGGGTGGCGGCCGGCTGGAGTTGGCGACTGCTGCTCGTCATCGCCGGATTCGCTGCCGTCCTGTGGGCACTCGCGCGGCTGCACTCGGTCGTCATCCCGGCCGCGATCGCGCTGCTGCTCAGCGCCCTGCTCCAGCCGGCCGTCGCCTGGCTGCGCCGCCACGGCGTGCACCGGACTCTGGCCGCGGTCATCGTGATGATCGGTGGACTGATCCTGGTCGCGGGCACGCTGACGCTGGTCATCACCGAATTCATCAACAACTACTCCGACCTCGCCGATCGCACCCAGGCCGGGCTGAACAGCATCCAGAACTGGCTCAAGAACGGCATTTTCCATCTATCCGACGCGCAGCTCAACAACCTGTTCGAGGCCGGACAGAAATGGATCAGTGACCACCGGTCCACCCTGACCACCGGCGCGCTGTCCACCGCGACGACCGCGATCGACATCCTCGCCTCGACGTTCCTCGTGCTGTTCACGTTGTTCTTCTTCCTGCGTGACGGCTCGAAGATCTGGCGCTTCCTGGTCAACCTGCTGCCGCGGGCGGCGCGTTCACCGATCGCGACCGCGGGCGATCAGTCGTGGCGCACGCTGACCGCGTACGTACGGGCGACCGTCCTCGTCGCGTTCATCGACGCGGTCGGCATCGGCATCTGGCTCACGGTATGGCGCGTCGAACTCGCGTTCGCGCTGGCCGCGTTCGTCTTCCTCGGCGCCTTCATCCCGATCATCGGGGCCACGTTGTCCGGCGCGGTCGCGGTGCTCGTCGCCCTCGTGACACACGGGCCGGTCCTGGCGCTCATCGTGCTTGGTGGCGTGATCGGCGTACAGCAACTGGAGGGTCACGTACTCCAGCCGCTCATCATGGGCCGGGCGGTGGCGATCCATCCACTCGCCGTCATCCTGTCGATTGCGTCCGGCCTCGTCCTGGCCGGGATCGTCGGCGCGCTGGTCGCCGTACCCGTCGTCGCGGTCCTGAACACCGCCATTCGACACCTGAGCGCGCGGCGCCGTCATGAACCGGAACCGCCACCGCCCGACGAGGTCATCGTCGCCGACAAATAATGCGGTTTCACCACATAGCGGCTAGGCGTCGGCCGCCGGCGGTGTTCCGGCCA
>DATCXD010000120.1:0-2368 GCA_036566005.1 Micromonosporaceae bacterium
CCGCAACTACGCGGGGCGCGCCGGGCATGTCGCCGCGTTCCATGCGCTGCGGTCGCCGAAGCATGGCGCCAACGTGGTCGGGTACACGTTCCGCGGCGCGCACCGCACCATGACCGGGTTCGCGCGGTGGGCGTTCGACGCCGAGCACAAAGGCGTACGGGCCGAGGCGATCCGGACGCTGAACCTGGTCGAGTCGCGGTCTCAGTACCGGCAGCGAAAGGACCGCGTCCGCTGGCGTGGCCCGGTGTGGTGGGTGACGAACGGGGCCGCTGTGGGCGCCGGCACGGCCGGGTGGCTGCTCGGTACCCCGTGGGAACGCTGGGCCGGCCTCGCCGGTCTGGCGGGCGGCATGGCCTATGTGGGGCGGCCGAAGGACCGGCCAGCGTTCACGCCGGCGGTCGTGCGGGCGAACTACGTCAAGTTGACCCCTGACCTGGTCGAAAACGCGATCCTGGCCGCCGGGCTGGCGAAGCTGGATAAGGACGGGAACCACGCGATCGAGTGGGTTGACCCGTGCCAGCGTGACGGGAACGGATGGCTGGCCGTCGTCGACCTGCCGAAGGGTGTCACCATCGCCGACGCGCTCGACGCACGCGATCGGATCGCGTCCGGGCTGCACGTGTCCGCCGAGCGGCTGTGGCTCGAACGCGACCGCAGGTCCGAGCGGCGCCTACGGCTGTGGGTCGGCGACGTCGCCATGTCGGAGATGACGATGCCGGTGTGGCCGCTGCTGCAGGGCGGCACCGTCGACCTGTTCGGCGTGTTCCCGTTCGGTGTCAACGCCCGCGGCCGCATTGCGTCGATGTCGCTGGCGTTCACAAACGTCCTGGTCGGGGCGATCCCGCGCATGGGTAAGACGTTCGCCGCGCGGCTGATCGCCCTCGCCGCGGCGCTTGATCCGACCGCCGAGATCCACGGCATCGACTTCAAAGGCGGCGGCGACTGGGCCATGTTCGAGCCGATCGCCTACACGCTGATCATCGGCGACCAGCGCGAAGAGCTCGAAGCCGGCATCATCGACCTACGGGCCGTCCGGCGCGAGATGCAACGCCGATACGTGCAGCTGCGCGAGATGGCCAAGGCACGCGACCCGCGGGCACCCGAGGCCAAAGTCACCCGCGAGCTGGCCAACGACCCGAGCATGAACCTGCACCCGATCGTCATCTTCATCGACGAGGTACAGGTCGCGTTCGGGAAGTCGTGCGAGTGGGCCGACGAGTACGACGAGATCATCACTGACCTGGTCAAGCGTGGCCCGGCGGTCGGGATCATCTGCAACGTCGCCACACAGAAGCCCGACACGGCCAGCCTGCCGACCGGGATTCGCGACAACGTCGGCACGAGGTTCGGCATGCGTGTCCTGACCCACCAGTCGAGCGACATGGTGCTCGGCGGCGGCATGTCGGTGCAGGGCTACAAGGCGCACCTGTTCACCCGCGCCGACAAAGGGATCGGGTACCTGGTCGGCGCCTCCGACGCCGTAGATGCCGAAGTGGTGAAGGCGTTCGAGGTGAACTCGATCGCGGCCGAGGTCGTCGTGGCGAGGGCGTACGAGCTACGCCACGCGGCCGGCACCATCACCGGGGCCGCGGCCGGGCACACCCCGGTCCGCTCGTCGCTGCTCCACGACGTGCTCGAGGTAATGGCGGGCGACCGGCAGCACTCCGACGAGATCGCGGTGAGGCTCGCCGGACTCAACCCGGACGCGTACGGCGGCTGGAACGCCGAACGGCTCAACGGCGCACTGAAGGGTCAGGGCGTCGACGTCCAGAAGCAGCTAAAGATCGGGCGCCGCAACACGGTCGGCGTACGACGCGAGGCAGTCGAAGCGGCGATCACAGCACGCGAGTTGACCAACTGATCGGAGGTAGGCGGGCCATCTACCAGGTAGACGCCCGCCTACCGCAGTTGACCTGCACAAACGCTCAAAAGTAGGCGTCCGGACCCCGGACCGCTAGCCATGAAACCCCAGGAAGGCACGCCATGAGCCCTGTTCTGATCGTCTACCTCCTACCGCTCGCGGCCGTCGCGTACTACACGATCCGCTGCGCCTGGTGGCCGCTGAAACGGTGCCGCAAGTGCCGGGGTCAGGGTCGCCGCGAGCGTCGCCTACGCCGCGGCGTAGTGCTCTGCCCACGGTGCAGGGGCGCCCGGCAGTCCGTCCGATTGGGACGGGTCATCGTCGACCGGATTCTTACAACACGATCTCGCGAACGGGCCGCGTCGTGACCGTCGACCCGGTCCAGCCCGCCGACGACGAAGGCGGCCAGGGTGGCGTCGCGTTGATCGGCACCGACCACGACCGATCCGGCCGACGCTGGGACCTGTACGCGGAGGTCTCCGACGAGGGCCTGATACTCGGCGGCTG
>DATCXD010000127.1:0-4602 GCA_036566005.1 Micromonosporaceae bacterium
CCCGGGCCGAGCAGCTTCTGCCCGCAGGGGTCGGACTCGGCGTCGGCGCGCTCGCTCTGGCCACCGCACTCGTGCTGCACGTCGACCGTGGCCCGGACGGCCGCCGCGCCGCGTTGCGCCGGTGGGCCGATGGCGTTCTCATCGCGGCCTGCGCGGCCTACGTGCTCTGGTCGCTGTTCGTCGGTCCGAACGCGTTCGACTACCTCGGCCAGCCGGCCGACGAGACGGTCAAGACGCTCGGCGTGGCAGTGTTCACGCCGGTGCTCATCGCGATCGGTGTGAGCATCACCCTGGTGTTCCGGGGATGGCGACGGCAGCCGTACGCGACGGCCGGCGCGATCACGTACACGCTGGTCTGGGGCGGCGCGCTACTGGTCGCGGCCGGCACCGGCGGTGCGTGGCCCACCATCGTGTTCGGTCTCGCGTTCGGCATGGCGCTGGTAGCGACCGCGGTCATCGCCCGCGATCCGGCGGTCCGGGCCGATGCCGCCGCCGTCGGACACCACGCAACGTGGCTGGGTCTGGTCCCGGTGTCCTGCGCCATTGCCGCCTGCGCGGTCCGGCTCGCGATCTACCACGACTCGGACAACACCAGCAGCGTGATCGCGGTGGTGATCGGCGCGTCGCTCGGCCTCCGCCAGACGCTCGCCATGCGCGACGTGCGGGCGTACGCGGCCGAGCTCGAGTCACGGGAGGCCCGCTTCCGCCGCCTCGCCCACACCGATCCGCTGACCGGACTCGGCAACCGCCGGTATTTCTGGGACGCGTTGGAGCGCCAGGCGGCGGCCGGCGGGCCGGCGACGCTCGTGTGCATCGACCTCGACCGGTTCAAGGCGATCAACGACGTGTGGGGCCACGACGTCGGCGATGCGTTGCTGGTCGAGGTGGCCCACCGGCTGCGAGCCAACCTGCGCACCGGCGACGTCGCGGCCCGACTCGGTGGCGACGAGTTCGCCGTGCTGCTCGCGCTGCCACCGACCGATGCCCGTACGGCGGCCGACCGGCTCGGTGCGGTCCTCGCGGCACCGTACGCGTTGGCGGAACGGCGCTTTGCGATGTCGGCCAGCATCGGGCTGGTCGGCTACACGGCCGGCGACTTCGACAATCTCATGCGCCACGCCGACATGGCGCTGCGCTTTGCCAAGCTGCGTGGTCGCAATCGGACCGAGGACTACGAGGCGGCCTACTCGCAGTGGCTGCGCCGGCGTACGGCGGTCGAGGAGGGTCTGCGGGGCGCGGTCGATCGCGACGAGATGGCGCTGGCCTATCAGCCGATCGTGACCGTGCCGGCCGGCCGCACCGTCGGCGTCGAGGCGTTGCTGTGCTGGCGCCACCCCGCGCTCGGTATGCTGCGGCCGGCCGAGTTCGTGCCGGTGGCGGAGGACTGCGGGCTGGGCGACGACATCGCGCGCTGGGCGCTCTACGAGGCGTGCCGCCAGCTGTCGCGGTGGCTGGCCGACGGCCATGACGTCTGGGTCGCGGTCGATATGTCGGTACGGGAGCTGCGCCGCTCCGATTTCGCCGCCGCGGTGGCGTCGGCGATGCGTGCCCATCATGTCCCGCCCGGTCGGCTGATCGTCGAGGTCGACGAACATGAGGCGGCGCTGGAGGCCGTCGACATCGGAGAGCGGCTCGGCGCCATCCGCGACATCGGTGCGCGGGTCGCGCTCGACTCCGTCGGCGGCGGCCTGTCGGTGCTCGGGCGCCTGCATGAAGTGCCGGTCGACGCCCTGAAAATCAGTCGTACGCTGCTGCGCGAGATCGCGCCCGCACGGGTGCTTGCGCCATCGCCGGTCGGTGTGCCGACGCAGCGTGGCCCGTCCGAGTATTCGCCTCAGCGGTCCGCGATACCGCTTGTGGACGCGATCGTCCGGGTCGGCGCGAGTCTCGACCTCGACGTGATCGCGCTCGGCGTCGCCGACAGCCGCTGCCATGACCTGGTCCGTGCCGCCGGCTGCCGGCTCGCCCAGGGCGCGGTGTACGGCGGTCCGATGCCGGCCGAACACATCGACGCGCTGCTGAGCGCCCAGGCTCCGGCGCCGGGACGAGCGGCGTGGCCGCGGATGCTCGCCGACTCGGACGGGTTGGACTCGCTCGACGAACCGCGCTGACGCGACGGCTGACGTGAAGGCTGATGTGAAGAAGGCGTCATCGGGTCCGGCCTCAGGCGTCGATCGCGTCGTGCGCCACCGGGCGAGGCACTACCCGTCGTGGCCTCGCGGACTGCCGAACCGGCCGTCCGGCACGCGCGACGAGTGCCGGCCGCCTATCCTGCTGGGGGGAGGCGGCGTGGAGTGACGATCGAAGTGACGGACGCGCCCGAGGCGAAACGCTTCGAGGCGCGCATCGACGGGAAGCTGGCCGGATTCATCCAGTACGAGATGCGACCGGATGCCGTCGACCTCGTGCACACCCAGGTGTTGGACGAGTTCGAGGGCAAAGGCGTCGGCAGCGTGCTCGTGCGGCGCGTGCTCGACGACATCCGGTCGCGCCACGGAAAGATCATCCCGACCTGCCCATTCGTCGCCGAATACATCCGCCGCCATCCGGACTATCTGAACGTGGTCGCACCGCCGTTCCGTGGTGCCCTCGAAGGCTGAATGACGGCGGGCTAGCGAGTCGGGTTCGCGCGGACCGCGAACGTGACACGACGGTTGGCCGCCCGGTGCGCGCGGGAGTCGTTCGGGACACGAGGATGCGACTCGCCGTAGCCGACGAGTGACATCCGCGCCGCCGTAATGCCGAGGACCCGCAGCGTGTCGTAAACGGTGCGGGCACGTGCGCGGCTGAGCGCCAGATTCGTGGGGTCCGGCCCGACCGCGTCGGTGAATCCTTGGATTTCCACGTCAACCGAGGCATCCGCGCGGAGGATCGCGGCGACCTTCTCGATCGCCTTGCGGCCCACCGGCGTCAGGGCCGCGCTGGCGCTCGGGAAGCGAATGGATCCGCATGCATCGACCGCGTCCTGCACTCGGGCCACGGCGTCGCCGCTCGCCCCGGGCGGCTGCGCCGAACCGTTCGTTCCGGCAGCGGCGTTCGGAACTCTTGGCGAACCCGGCGGACTTGGAGGTCCCGGAACTCTTGGCGGACCCGGCGGACCCGGCGGACTTGGCGGACGCGGCGGACTCGCCGGTGTCGATGGGATCGGTGCGGCCGGGCGTTTCGACGGCCGCCCACTCGGCGGTCCGCCGGCACCCGGCGCGCCCCGGTCCACGACCACGTGAGCAACACGTACGCCCTGCTGGGACCGTACGATCGCGAGCGCCCGGTCACGATCACCGGCCGTCCGTACGTGCACCGTCGCGTCGCGGCCGTCGAACTGGACGCGGGCGTCGGTGATCCCGGCGGCCGACAGCGCCCGCGTCGACCGGTCGGTGAGCTGGCCCTGCACGGCGTGCCGGTTGGGCAGAGCCTGGACCACGCCGAGGGTGGCGAGACCGACCGCTGCGACAGTCACCGGTAGGGCGAGTTGGCGGGCACGGGTGCGTGCGGCGCCCGGTGTCGTCACGCCGGCTCCTCGTCGCGTCCGGCGTCGAGACGTCCGGCGCGATGGTCGGCGCCGAAACAGCCGCCAAGGTCGGCGAAGCCCTCTTCATCACCATCGGCGAGGAGTCGCGCCTGCGCTGTCCATGTCGCCAGCCGTGGCGTGGCCCGCATGCCCGCGTTTTCGATCGCGGCGCGCACGTGGGTGCCGTCGCTCGCGGCAAGCGCTCGATACGTGCGGATCCCGGCCGCCCGGAGCGCCGCCGCCGTCCGCGGACCGATGCCGTCGATGCGTTCGAGATTGTCGTCGAGGCCGCGGCCGGCGATCAGTCGCGCGGTGAGTTCGGCGAAGCCGTCCTCGTCGCCGGTCGCGAGCAATCGAGCCTGGGTGGACCACGTCGGCAGGCTCGGGGCGACGGTCGGGCGGGAGGTGCCGATCGCCTTGCGTAGCGCCATGTCGTCGGCGTTGGCCAATTCCCCGAACGTACGAATGCCGGATGCGACCAGGGCCGCCGCGAACTTCGGGCCGATGCCCTCGATGCGCGCGAGATCGTCCGGGTCGAGAGCATCCGGCGCGATCGACCGTCGCGCCGGCGTGCCCGGCGATCGGCGCTTCGGCAGAAGGCCGCCGCGGCGATCGTTTGCGGTGCCACGATGCCCATCGACATCGAGCCCATCGACATCGTGCCCGTCGACATCGTGCCCGTCGACATCGAGCCCATCGACATCGTGCCTGTCGACGTAGCCGTCGACATCGTGCCCGTTGGTGGGGCGCCCATTGGCATCGTGCCCGTTGATGGAGTGCACCGCGCCGCTAGCGGAGTCGGCGTCGTCGGCGCGTTCGGCGATCCGGCGCACAGCGAGCCGATGCGCCGCGAGCGGCCAGGCATGCACGCTAGAGGTCAGCCGTACACCCGATGCGCCCAGCGCCGTCGCGACCGTATCGCCGTCCGCGGCCGCAAGGTGGTCGAACGTGCGGATGCCGGCGGCGACCAACGCGGCGGCCGCCTTCGGGCCGATGCCGTCGATACAGGTCAGGTCGTCGGCGGTGTCCTGCGCCCTCTCGGCATCGGCGGGCGCCGATCCGTCGCCGGCGCCCCTTGCGCTTGCCGACGCGAC
>DATCXD010000143.1:0-2884 GCA_036566005.1 Micromonosporaceae bacterium
CAGCAGCTCGCCCGGCAGCAAATCGCTCGGGCGGCGGGATCGGGTCCGCGGGCACCGGGAAATTGAACACTATATGGGCGGGTTGGCCAAACTCTGGCACGCCCGGAACGTCCGTGTGCCGCGCGGATCTGACGTGCACCGACGCGGCGGGTTACGCTTCTATGCCCGTCGCCGTGCGCTGTGTTCGCCCGGCGGTAGACGTGTCTGTGCCGGAAACGCCAGCGAAACGTTGGCCCGACCGATCGGAAGGTGGTTCGAGATGGCGGCAACACGCGGCCGTGCCGCCGGTCGGAACGCGCGTACCAGCGGTCGTGGCCAGCGCCCGGGGCCGCCGGCCGGCGGTCCGATGAGCGGCGATCTCACCGCCTACAAGGCCCGCCTCCGCGACGTGATCGAGCCGCTGGCGCGCTCCGCCGGCTACGATCTTGAAGACCTTTCCGTGGTACGGATGGGACGCCGTCACGTCGTCCGGGTGACGGTCGACCGCGACGGTGGCGTGGGGCTCGACGCCGTGGCCGAGTTGTCCCGCGACATCTCGCACGGCCTCGACGACGCCGAATCGGTGGCGGGAGAGTTCATCGCCGGCGAGTACCAGCTCGAGGTCTCGTCACCCGGCACGGACCGGCCGCTCACCGAGCTACGTCACTGGCGCCGCAACGTCGGCCGGCTGGTGACCGTACGACTCGGGGGTCATCCGGTGACCGGGCGCGTGATCGCCGCCGATGACACCGGCGCGACGCTCGCCGTCGACGGTGTCGTGACGACCCATCCGTACGAGGACCTGGGCCGCGGGCGCATCGAGATCGAGTTCAACCGGCTGGACGATGTCGACGACGACGACCTGGTCGACTTCGGCGATGGCGATGGCGATGTCGGCGACAGCGACACCGAGGATGAGCGAGCGGATGTCATGGGTTTGGACGACGATGACGTCAGCGACGCGAACGACGCCGGCAACGACGGCGACAACGACGCGGACAACGACAACGCCGATGACGACGGCGAGGAGGACGAACGGTGAATCTTGATCTGGCCGCCCTCCGTGCGCTCGAGCGCGAGCGGGAAATCCCGCTGGAGACGATCATTTCCGCGATCGAGACTGCGCTCTTGACCGCCTATCGGCACACCGAGGGGGCACATCCGCACGCTCGTGTCGAGATCGACCGAAAGACTGGCGCCGTCTCGGTGCTCGCCGCTGAGGTCGATGCCGACGGTGGGGTGCTGCGCGAGTTCGACGACACGCCGAGCGACTTCGGCCGCATCGCGACCATGACGGCCAAGCAGGTGATCTTGCAACGGCTGCGCGAGGCGACCGACGAGGCGCACTTCGGCGAGTATGCCGGCCGCGATGGCGACCTGGTCACCGGCGTGATCCAGGCCCACGAAGGTCGGGCCGAGAAGGGCATCGTCAGCGTTGACCTCGGCAAGATCGAGGCGATGCTCCCGCCGAGCGAGCAGGTGCCGGGCGAGCTCTACGAACACGGAAACCGCATCCGGTGCGTCGTGATCCACGTGACCCGCGGGTTCCGGGGTCCACAGATCACGCTGTCGCGCAGCGATCCACACCTCGTTCAGCGGCTGTTCGAACTCGAGGTGCCGGAGATCGCCGACGGCACCGTACAGATCACGAAGATCGCCCGCGAGGCCGGCCACCGGTCCAAGATCGCCGTACGATCGACGATTCCGGGCGTGAACGCCAAGGGTGCCTGCATCGGCCCGATGGGTCAGCGTGTCCGGGCCGTAATGAGCGAACTGAACGGCGAGAAGATCGACATCATCGACTGGTCGGACGACCCGGCCACGTTCGTCGGCAACGCGTTGTCGCCCGCGAAAGCCCTGCGTGTGGACATTGTCGATGAGATGCGGGCCCGAGTCGTCGTACCGGACTACCAGCTGTCTCTGGCCATCGGTCGAGAGGGACAAAACGCCCGACTTGCGGCAAAGCTCACGAGTTGGAAGATCGACATCCATTCCGATGCCGATCAATCCGATCACGCCGATGGCGCGACCGCGCAGTCAGAGGGGTAGACTTTCAGTGGTACGTCGTGCGTATCCGGTGCGCACCTGTGTGGGTTGCCGGAAGCGCGCGCCAGTCTCCGAGTTGCTGCGGGTCGTCGCCGTCACGGGCGGCACCGAGGGCGACGCCGATCCGGCCGGTGATGTCAAGATCGCCGATCGAGTCGATATCGTCCCCGATCCGTCCCGCAGGCGTCCCGGCCGGGGCGCACACCTGCACTTCGATCCCGCATGCCTCGCTCAAGCGGTGCGACGCCGCGCGTTCGGGCGTGCACTGCGAGTGGCCGGTGTCACGGAGACCGACGCGATAGCGGCATACCTGCACGAACGTACGACCGATGGTGCGGCGACCGACGCCGCGTCCGGGATGCACAAGGTAGGACGACCAACATGAGCACGCGATGAAGCTCCAGAAATGACCAGGCTTCTAGTGGACAATTGAGGTCGTTGCGGGTCGCCCGCACGACCTCACAAGTGAGGAGTGCAGTGGCAGGCAAGGCCCGCGTACATGAGCTGGCAAAGGAACTCGGGGTAGAGAGCAAGACCGTCCTCGCGAAGCTCCAAGAGATCGGCGAGTACGTCAAGTCGGCGTCGAGCACGGTGGAAGCGCCGGTGGCTCGTCGACTTCGCGAGGCCATGGTCGCCTCGTCAGCCCCCGCGGCGGCTCCGGCTGCCATCAACAACGTGCCGAAGGTCGCCGCAAAGCCGGCGCCGCCGGCGAAGGCGGCCGGCCGTCGGAGTCCCGTACCGGCTCCGCCGGCGGCGATTAAGCCGGCGAGCGCACATGACATCGAGGTGGCCGCGGCGGAAGCGCGCGCGTCCGCACTCAAGGCAGAGCAGGAGGCGTCGCAGCGTGCGGCGCAGGCGG
>DATCXD010000150.1:0-3691 GCA_036566005.1 Micromonosporaceae bacterium
CTTCGACGACGCGAACCTGCGGCGCTCGGCCCGAGCCGCCGTCGCCGCGGCCGCCCGGGTCACCCGGGCCCTCGACATCCTCGCCGACGACGCGCCAAAGCATCTGACCAGCGCCGGACATCTGCGGCTGGAACATCGCCAGGCTTCCCTGGAGGAGCTCGGCGCGCTCGCCGATCCGCCGCTGACGAAGGACGCGATCGCCGGGCGCATCCGGCGGCTGCTGGCGCTGGCCGACAAGCGCGCGCACGATCTTGGCATTCCGGACACCGAGGCCGCCGTCACTCCGGAGATGATGGCCGGTTGACCCGCTGGCCGGCGCGCGGAGTCTCCCCATCCGCGCGCGACGGTGCCGACGCACGCGGGCGGTTGTTCGTTGATCATTCGAAACGGATAAGGTCTACGTGTTCGGCGACGCGGCCGGCACCAGCCGTCCCTCGCCCAGCGTGCCGCTGCGCGAGCGGGTCCGCGCCCGCCACCGTCGGCGCGATTCGCGCGGGACGGCTCGACCATGACCAATTGTTGGTGGCCGGCGATTACCGTTGCCCACCTACACTGCGTGCCAAGGAGATGGAACCTGTGACCATCCGGGTTGGTATCAACGGCTTCGGCCGGATCGGCCGTAACTTCTTCCGTGCCCTGCTCGCCTCCGGCGCCGACGTCGAGCTGGTCGGCTTCAACGACCTCGGTGACGTAAAGACCATCGGGCACCTGCTCAAGTACGACACCGTCCTCGGTCGCCTCGGCCAAGAGGTCAAGATCACTGAGGATGAGTTGGTCGTCGGCCCGCACACGATCAAGGCGTTCGCCGAGAAGGATCCGGCCAACCTCCCCTGGGGCGAGATCGGCGCGGACATAGTGATCGAGTCGACCGGGTTCTTCACCGACGCGAATAAGGCTCGCGCGCACATCGACGGCGGCGCGAAGAAGGTCATCATCTCGGCACCCGCCAAAAACGAGGACATCACGCTCGTGATGGGCGTCAACGACGACAAGTACGACCCCACGCGGCACACGATCATCTCGAATGCGTCGTGCACCACGAACTGCCTCGCGCCGATGGCAAAGGTGCTCAACGACTCGGTCGGCATCGAGCGCGGCCTGATGACCACGATCCACGCGTACACGCAGGACCAGAGCCTGCAGGACGGACCGCACAAGGACCTGCGGCGCGCACGCGCGGCGGCGCTGAATATCGTGCCGACCTCGACCGGCGCCGCGAAGGCGATCGGGCTCGTACTGCCGGAGTTGCAGGGCAAGCTCGACGGCTTCTCGCTGCGCGTACCGGTGCCCGTTGGATCGATCACGGACCTCACGTTCACGGCATCGAAGGAGACCTCGGTGGCCGAGGTGAACGCCGCGGTGAAGGCGGCCGCCGACGGCCCGATGCGCGGCATCCTGACCTACAGCGAGGACCCGATCGTTTCGTCGGACATCGTCACCGACCCCGCGTCGTGCATCTTCGATTCCCCGCTGACGAAGGTCATCGGCGACCAGGTCAAGGTCTTCGGCTGGTACGACAACGAGTGGGGCTTCTCCAACCGGCTCCTCGACCTCGTCCAACTGGTCGGTTCCTCACTGTGAAAACGCTCGACGACCTGCTCGCCGAGGGTGTGACGGGTCGGCGCGTGCTCCTGCGCGCCGACCTGAACGTCCCGTTGGCGGCCCAGCAGGAGGGCCCGGCGACAATCACCGACGACGGCCGCATCCGCGCCGTACTGCCGACGATTGCGGCGCTGCGCGACGTCGACGCGCGGGTCGTGGTCTGCTCGCATCTCGGCCGGCCGAAGGGCGAACCGGATCCGACGTACGTCCTCGCTCCGGTCGCGGCCCGGCTGGGCGAGCTACTCGGCGCCGGCGTGGCCTACGCCACCGACACGGTGGGGCCGAGCGCCCAGGCGGCCGTGGCTGGTCTGGGTGACGGCGATGTCGCACTGCTGGAGAATCTCCGGTTCAACGCGGGCGAGACGAGCAAGGACGCCGACGAACGGGGCGCGTTCGCACGCCAGCTCGCGGCGTTCGGCGACGCGTACGTCGATGACGCCTTCGGCGCGGTGCACCGCAAGCACGCGAGCGTCTACGACGTGGCGGCGCTCCTGCCCCACTTCGCCGGGCTGTTGGTGGCCAAGGAACTCGACGTGCTGAGCCGGCTCACCGCGAACCCCGACCGGCCGTACGTCGTCGTTCTCGGCGGCTCGAAGGTGTCGGACAAGCTCGCGGTGATCCAGGCACTGCTGCCGACGACGGACAAGCTGCTGATCGGCGGCGGCATGTGCTTCACGTTCCTCAAGGCGCAGGGTCACGAAGTCGGTAAGTCCCTCCTGGAGACGGACATGGTCGACACGTGCCGCGATCTGCTCGCGCGGGCCGGCGAGAAGATCGTGCTGCCGACCGACATCGTGGTGGCGACCGAGATCACCGACGACGCCCAGGCGTCGACGGTGGCGGCCGATGCCATGCCGTCCGATCAGATCGGACTCGACATCGGCCCGGCCAGCGTGGCCGCGTTCGCCGACGCCCTCGCCGGCGCGAAGACGGTGTTCTGGAACGGCCCGATGGGCGTGTTCGAGAAAGAGCCGTTCGCTGCGGGCACGCGCGGCGTCGCGGAGGCGATCACCAAGGTGGACGGCTTCACGGTCGTCGGCGGCGGTGACTCGGCCGCGGCCGTACGTGCGCTCGGTCTCAACGAAGACGCGTTCAGCCATATCTCCACCGGTGGCGGTGCGTCGCTCGAATACCTCGAAGGAAAGACGTTGCCCGGTGTTCAAGCGCTGGATGTCTGACGTGCCCCTCAGGGACTCCGCGACGGCGGCCGCACCGTTGAAGCCGGGCGAGCGCCGCCCGCTGATGGCCGGCAACTGGAAGATGAACTTCAATCATCTTGAGGCCATCGGCCACACCCAGAAGCTCGCGTTCACGTTGACCGAAAAGCAGCTGACCGAGGTCGAGACCGTGCTGCTGCCACCATTTGTCGACATCCGCAGCGTGCAGACGTTGATCGACGCCGACAACCTGTTGATCGGGTATGGCGCGCAGGATCTGTCGCCCTACGACAGCGGCGCCTATACCGGCGACGTGTCCGGCCCGATGCTGGCCAAGCTCGGCTGCCAGTACGTCGTCGTCGGCCACTCGGAACGCCGGACGATCCACGGCGAAAGCGACGACGTCGTAGCCGCGAAGGTCAAAGCGGCGATCCGCAACGAGATCGCGCCGATCCTGTGCGTCGGCGAGGGCCTGGAGGTCCGCGAGGGCGGCGGCCACGTGCTGCACTGCACGAACCAGCTCGACGCCGATCTTAAGGGGCTGACCGCCGAGCAGATCCGCGGCGTCGTCATCGCGTACGAGCCGATCTGGGCGATCGGCACCGGCAAGACCGCGACGCCGGGCGACGCACAGGAGGTCATCGGCGCGATCCGGGCCCGCTTGGCCGAACGCTACGGCCAGGAAACCGCGACCACGGTACGGATTCTCTACGGCGGTTCGGTCACGTCGGCGAATATCGCGGCGATCATGGCGGGACCGGACATCGACGGCGCCCTGATCGGCGGCGCCAGCCTGAAGGTGGACGAGTTCGTCGCGATCTGCCGCTACCGGGAGCACGTACCGCGCTAGGTCTGCGGCGCCCGTGAGACCGGAGCGTAACCCTGCATTGATCCGCTGCCGACTCGGCCCCGATTCGCTGCCCGACTCGGCC
>DATCXD010000163.1:0-13108 GCA_036566005.1 Micromonosporaceae bacterium
CATCTGCCCGACGGTGACCATCCCGGCGGCCGGCAGACCCGTGTCAACCAACATCGACGTGAGGCGCGCCGCACGCATCAACCGCCTGGCCGCTTCATCCGAGCCGATGTCACGCCGAGCGGCCAGGTAGTCATGCACAGCCACGTGTGCAGGCAAGCCGAGCTCCGGCGCGCACCACCGGCGGATCGCGTACCCGAGCTGGCTGTCCAGAGTGGACTCGTCCGCGTACGCCGACTCAGTGCACCACAACGCGAACGCCATATCGGAGAGCGGTTCGACGGTCACCGGGTGGCAGTGAGCGTCAACCAGCGCATGGTCGGTGAGGTCGATCGGGTTCAATATCGCCACCGGACCGCGTCCGTGATCGCCTCGGCCGAGCGCCCATCGGCCCACGCGGCGTCGGCCAGTTGAACCGACCGGAACGTGTCGGCGAGTTCCGGCCCGAGCGCGGCGACGAGCGGAGCGTCAGCGAACAATGCGGCCAACCCGTCGGCGACGGTGTCGGGCAGTCGTGGCGGCCGCCGTTCAGGCGGCAGCGCGGCTGGATCGACGTCCACCCCCGGTGGGAGCTCTCGTCCTGCGATCGCTCCGCGTGCCGCGATCGCGCACACCGCGCCGACGACCAGATACGGGTTAGCCGACCCGTCGACACATTTGATCTCAACGTTCGCCGCGCTCTGGCCGGTGCCGACCACGCCCGGGATGAAGCGGAGAGCAGCTTCGCGGTTCTCGACACCCCAGCATTGATACGGGCCGGCCCAGCGCTGCGGGATCAAGCGGAGGTGGCTCGATACGCTGGGAGCGCCGATCGCCGCGAGCGCTGGCAAGCGCGCGAGCAGATCGGCGAGAGCCGATTCGCCCGGGCCGGTAAGCCCAGATGGCCTGCTGCCGTCCGTGAACAGGTTGCGTCCGTCGCCGTCGAGCATCGACATGTGCAGGTGCATTCCGTTGCCCACCTTGTCGGCCACCGGCACTGGGGCGAAGGAGGCACGCAGGCCGTGCCGGCGGGAAACCGCACGGACCGTCTCGCGGGTCAGGATCACCCGATCGGCGGCCGCGACCGGATCGTCCGGGCCGATCGATATCTCGAACTGACTGGTGGCGTACTCGGGGTGGTACAGCTCGACCGGCACATCCTGCGCTGCCAGTGCCTGCAGCAGGTCACGACCATAGTCGGCCACCTCCATCAGCCGGGTCATCCCGTACGCCGGCCCAACCGCGGCTGGAGATCCATCGGGAAGGGCCAGATACCACTCGAGTTCGAAGCCCATCCGCAGGGTCATGCCGGCCTCCGCCGCGACCCGGACCATCCGCCGAGCGAAAGTCCGCTGATCCAGTGGGTACGACTGACCGTCCTGGGTCCACCGGTCGCCCGGCGCCCACGCCCAGCCTGGTTGGGCATGCAGGACAGCCAGCGCCCCGATATCAGGGTGCAGGCGCACATCGCCAACCGGACCACCGACGTAGCGGCCAGTCGTGATCGAATCGTCGGTCTGGAACACGTCGTGGACGGCTGACATGCCGACACCCCACGCGACCGCGTGCGGGAGCCGCGCGGTCGGCACGGCCTTGACCCGGGTCACTCCGGCATTGTCGACCCAAGTGACGGCAACCGCGGCTACTCCACCGGCGCTCAATTCCTCGGCCCGCTCCCGGCCAGCCTCGGCCAGCGCTCGCCGATCCAGGTCCGATCCATCGCCTAATGTCACAGCAACAGTCTCCCCGACCGACGCCTGAACGCCACCGCAAGCTCCGTCAGGTGCTTCCATGTTCACCATGCGACCGGTGCCCCCACGACGATCTTGCGCGCGTGCGGTCGGCGTGCCTCAACCCTGGCCAGAGGCTCGGGGTGGGGCGTGAACCGATGGGGCTGCGGGCGCGTACGTAGCGGGAAGGCAGCCGTCGACCACCGCGGACGGCACTGATCGGTTGGCAATACGGCGGCGGATCCAGACAAGTGGGGTTCCTGGTGACACTCTTTCCGCGTTTTCGCTGGTCGATCACGCGAAGGCCGATCGTCGACGGCCACCCCGAAGGTCTCCCCGCATCATCGGCCGGCGACACGCGGACTGGTGACGGCAACGTGGTCGTCGGCGACGAACACGATCACGAGCCGGTGCCGATCGCAGCCGACTCACCGCCCGACGCGACAGTGCCGGTTCGGACGGGCGCACTACCCGGCGGCACCGCGGCTACGGGTGGCCGCGTTTGGCCGCGAGCGCGACGGGTTGCCAGTTGGACGATCACGGCGCTGGCCTTCGTGCTCGTGTGGTTCGCGCTCGTCGGCCCGGACGAGATCAGTCGGCTGAGCCCCGCTGCGTTCGTACGCATCCCGATCGAGGGACTCGCACTGGTCGCGGTGGCCCTGCTACTGCCACGGCGGGGCCGCCGGATCGTCGCGGCCGCCTTCGGCACGCTCCTGGGTCTCGTAACGATCATCAAGATCATTGACATGGGCTTCTTCGAGGCCATCAACCGGCCGTTCAACCCGACGGCCGACTGGAGCTACTTCGGCTCGGCGCAGGGCCTGCTCACGGTGTCGATCGGTCGTACCAGTGCGACCATCTTCCTCATTCTGGCGGCCGCGGTGGGCGTCGCCGTCCTTGTCTTCACTCCCCTGGCCCTTGTGCGCCTTACTCGCCTTGTGGCCGACCATCGCGGCACGTCCATCCGGACCGTGGCGGCGTTGTCGGTCGTGTGGGTCCTGTGCGCGGCGTTCGGCCTCCAGATCGTGCGGAACGCACCGATCGCGTCCACGAGCGCCGCCGGTCTCGCATACGACCAGGTGCAGCAGGTTCACGCCGGCCTTGGGGACAAGGCGAGATTGGTCAAGGCGGCGGCCGACGATCCCTACCGCACCACGTCCGGCAATGACCTGCTGACCGGGCTTCGCGGCAAGGATGTGATCATCGCATTCGTCGAGAGCTACGGGCAGGTCGCTGTGCAGGGCTCGTCGTTTGCACCGCAGGTCGATGCCACGCTCACCGCCGGCAACCGCCAACTCGCGGCGGCCGGATATTCCGCACGCAGCGCCTTTCTCACCTCACCCACGTTCGGCGGAATCAGCTGGCTGGCCCACTCCACCTTGCAATCCGGTCTGTGGATCGACAACCAGCAAAGCTACAACGACCTCATCACCACCGATCGACTCACGTTGTCGGGTGCGTTCCAACGGGCCGGCTGGCGCACCGTGGCCGACGTCCCCTCGAACGAAAAGGACTGGCCGGAAGGAAAGTCGTTCTACCACTACAACACGATCTACAACGACCGCAACGTCGGGTACCACGGGCCGAACTTCAGTTACGCCTCGATGCCCGACGAATACATCTGGTCGGCGTTCCAACGCCTGGAGCTGACGAAACCGCACGCACCGCTGATGGCCGAGATCGACCTCGTGTCGAGCCACACGCCGTGGGCGCCGCTTCCGCGGATAGTCCCGTGGAACCAGGTCGGCGACGGCTCGATCTACAACGGGATGCCGGCCCAAGGGCAGTCAGCCACCGCTGTGTGGCATGACGCCGACCAGGTACGCGCGGCCTACGCACAGTCGATCCAGTACTCGTTGAACTCCCTGGTCTCGTTCGTCCAGAACTCCTCCGACAAGAATCTCGTACTCCTCGTTCTCGGCGACCACCAACCCGCCACGATTGTGTCCGGGCAGAGCGCCAACCACGAGGTCCCGATCTCGATCATCACCCGCGACCCGACCGTGCTGGATCGGATTTCCGACTGGCGCTGGCAGGACGGTCTGCTACCCAGCCCGACCGCGCCGGTGTGGCCGATGAACACCTTCCGCGACCGTTTCCTCACCGCGTACGGCCCATAAGAACGCGGCGAGTGGCAGGGCCAGTTGTCCTCGTCGAACACCGCGCCATCGGCGCGCCAGGCATGAGATCCTGGCACCGAGAGTGTCCTTCCGAACTGGTCTGGGAGGCACGATGGCAAACGTCAATGCCCGCGACGATCGCGACATTTTCCGCCTCGCTCCCACCATGGACACGTCGGTGTTGCAGACGATCGCCGACCGTCTGGAGTTTCGCGGGACCGACGAGGGTTACACACGGCTGTCGCAGGCATACTTCGAATCGGTGCCGCTCGATGCGGCCCAGCGGCTTCTGGCCCTAGGTTGTGGCACCGGGGTCGAAGTGAGGGCGCTGAGGCGGCGGACACGGCCGGACGCAGCCATTGTCGGAATCGACCACAGCCCGGTGCTGATCGACACCGCTCGTCGGCTCACCGCCGACGAGGGGCTCGACCACAACGTCAGGTACGAGACCGGCGACGCCCACCGCCTGCCGTACCCTGATGACGAGTTCGACATCGTCACGCTCCACACACTTATCAGCCATGTCGATGACCCGCTCCAAGTGCTGCGCGAGGCCCGCCGCGTGGTCAGGCCGGGCGGAACCATCGCCATCTTCGACGGCGACTACGCCTCACTAACCTTCGCGCACCCAGACCATGCCCTGGCCGAGATGATCGAGGCAAGACTGCGGCAGGTTCTCGTCGCCAATCCTCGGATCATGCGCGACATGCCGCGCCTGTTGTCGATGGCGGGATTGGAGCCGGTCCAAGCAGACGGCGTCCTTTACGCCAACATCGGCGCGGGTAGCTTCTGGGCGAACGCCGCCGAGGCCTACAGCATCGTGCTAACGCGGTTGGGCTTGCTCTCGCCAGAAGTGGCGGACGACTGGCGAGCATTCCAGAGTAGATCAGTCCAGGACGGCACTTTCTTCGGCGGATCCAATTTCTACACCTACCTTGCACGACGACCACAAGAGGTCGCATGACGACCAGACTGAGCCCAACCGGCAACCAATCGCGACCGCGCAACGCGTCGACGATCGCTGTCGCTCCGGCGCCGAGGTGGCCATGAGGGCGCGTGGGTCTCGGTTGCTACGCAACCATTCCGTGCGGATCGATAACGAACTTCTTCGCGGCTCCACGATCGAATTCCTGATAGCCGCGGGGGGCGTCGTCGAGCGAGATCACCGTCGCGCCCACCGCCTTCGCGATCTGGACGCGGTCGTGCAAGATCGCCATCATGAGACCGTGGTTGTAACGCATCACCGGGCACTGCCCGGTAGTGAACGACAGCGACTTCGCCCACCCCGTTCCGAGGCTTAGCGACAACGAGCCAGCCTTGGCCGCGTCGTCGACGCCGCCCGGGTCCTCGGTCACGTACAGACCCGGAACACCGATTGCGCCGCCGGCCGCCGTGATCCGCATGAGTGAGTTGAGCACGGTCGCCGGAGCCTCCGTCGCGGCAAAAGCACCATGCCCGCGAGCCTCGAAGCCCACCGCGTCCACCGCCGCATCGACCTCGGGGACTCCGAGGATTTCAGCGACTTGATCGCCCGGCTCACCTTGGGACACGTCGACCGTAGCGCAGCCGAAGCTGCGTGCCTGGGCCAGGCGCCGCTCGATCACGTCGCCGACGATCACCACCGCCGCGCCCAGGAGTTGGGCGCTCACCGCGGCGGCCAGACCGACTGGGCCGCCACCGGCGATGTAAACGGTCGAGCCCGGCCTGACTCCTGCCGTGACCGCGCCGTGAAAGCCCGTCGGGAAGATGTCCGACAACATGGTGAGGTCGCGTACCTTCGCCATGGCCTGGTCGCGGTCCGGGAGCCGGAGGAGGTTGAAATCGGCGTACGGCACCATCACATACTCCGCTTGGCCACCCACCCAACCGCCCATATCGACGTAGCCGTACGCCGATCCGGGCCGATCCGGATTGACGTTCAGGCAGACACCGGTCTTGCCGGCCTTGCAATTGCGGCATCGACCGCACGCGATGTTGAACGGAACCGAGCAAAGGTCGCCGACCTCGATGAACTCCACGTCCGGACCGGTCTCGATCACCTCGCCGAGGATCTCGTGGCCAAGCACCAGGCCCGCCGGCGCCGTGGTGCGGCCGCGGACCATGTGCTGGTCGCTGCCGCAGATGTTGGTGGTGACTACCTTGAGAATGGCTCCGTGATTGCACTTGCGGCCGACGTTCGCGGGGTTCACCCCCGGGCCGTCCTGGATTTCCAGCTTCGGGTACGGGATATCGCGCACCGCAACCTCGCCGGGCCGGATGTAGGTCACTGCTCGGTTTCCGCTCATGACTACTCCCCTTCCCACTCTACTGGCGCGAGCGCGACAAGACGTCGGTTCCGGTTCGGTTGGTGGAGCTTGAATCAGATCAACACGCCGAACGCGTGACCCACGGCGGGCCTGACCGACGGTGCCCGGGACATGGCAGCGTCCGGGTCGAAACGCCACGCTGGTCCAGCGCCACGGCGATGTCTATGAGCACGTCGGTGTCGAGCATGAACCGGTCGAGACTCGCGGTCACCACCACGTCGCCCGGGCGCACGACGGTGAAAAGGTCGCGCACCTCGGCGTCGGCGTACACGCGCTTAACGCCGGCCTCGCTGAGTTGCGGGTTGTCGGCATCGGTGCGCGCGTACCCGAACGTGGGCATGGCGCGAATCTAGTCCCTTGATGGCTGGGTCATACGGGTATTGACTGCGGGCGGCACACCTCCGATCGTGTCGCCGCAGGAGTGGGAGGCGGCGCGCCGACAAGGAGTGGGAGGACTCACCCGAGGGCTACCCGCAGACCCCGCCGTACGGATGGTGGAACTGGCACGACGAATACGGCAACACGAAGGCGTACCAGGCGTGACTTTCGCATCCAGCACCGCGTGCCGGCTGTTGGCCGCCTCAGACGTCGTCGAGAATCACGGCCCGGGTCAGCGCGCGCGGCGTGTCGGGGTCGAGGCCCTTCGCTTCGGCGATGGCGACGGCGATCCGTTGCGCCCGCACCAACAGCGCCAGCGGATCGGCCGGTGTCGTCTCCAGGCTCGCACCGGTGGCGAGAATCTGCGCCGCGAGCAGATCGGGCGCGGCACCGAAAACCCACACCGATGAGCGCTGGTCGGCGATGCTGATGGGCCCGTGCCGGTATTCCATCGCGGCGTACGACTCCGTCCACAGTTGGGCCGCCTCGCGCAGCTTCAGCGCGGCCTCGTGGGCCAGGCCGATGGTCCAGCCGGTGCCGAGGAACGTGTACTGCTCGGCGAACGCCGACGGCGCCGGCCGGGCCAGCTCGGCGGCGGCGTCGGCGGCGGCCTGGGCCAGGTCCTCGCCGAGGTACGCGCGCCATAGTGCCACCACGGTCGTCGCGAACCGCGTCTGCACCACCGACCGCTCGTCGGCGAAGCCCAGCGCGATGATGTCGTGGGCACGTCGCGGCACCGGTAGATCGGCCGAGATGCTCAGCACCGTCGTGCGGGTGTTCGCGGCCACGGCTCCGACCAGCTCGACCATTTCCGTTGTGGTACCGGACCGGCAGACGGCGACCACGCGGTCGTACTTGCGGCCGTACGGGAACTCGGACGCCGCGAACGCATCGGTCTCCCCGTGGCCGGACCGCTCGCGCAGCGCAGCGCAGGCCTGCGCGACGTTGTACGAGGTGCCGCAGCCGACGATCGCAACGCGCTCGCCGTCGACCGGTAGCGCCGCTCGCACGGAGGCGTCCGTCGCCATCGCGGCGGCCCGCGTCCACATGTCGGGCTGGCTGGCGATCTCGGTCGTGACGAAGGACATTGCGCGATGGCTCCCTACTTGATGGATCCGGCGGTCAGGCCGCCGACGACCTTGCCCTCGATGAATGCGAACAAGACGATGACCGGGATGGTGGAGATCACCGACGCGGCGAACAGGTGTCCCCAGTCGATGGAGTACTGCCCGATGTAGTTGTTGATGGCCACGGTGAGCGGCACGGCCGAGTTCGGCGCGCCGCCGGTGAGCGTCAGCGCGACCAGCAGCTCGTTCCAGGCGCTGATGAACGTGAAGATGACCGCGGTGACGACGCCGGGCATGGCCAGCGGCAGCGTGATCCGCGCGACCGCGCCGAGCCGGGTCGTCCCGTCAACCATTGCCGCCTGTTCCAGCTCGTACGGGATGGACGAGAAGTATGCATTGAGGATCCATACCGCGAACGCCATGTTGAAGCCGGCGTTGACCAGGATCAGCGAGATGAGCGGGCTGGGCAGCGCGAAGCTGGTGAACTCGCGTTGGATGCCGACCAGCATCGCGGCGGGCTGGAACATCTGAGTGGCCAGCACCAGCAGGAGGAACAGCGCTCGGCCGCGGAAGCGGCGCCGCGCGGTGTAGTAGCCGGCCGGCAGCGCGACCAGCAGCACCAGCGCCGTCGAGCCGGCCGCGATCTGCAGGCTGGCGCCGAGGTTCGCGCCGAAACCGGTCGACCACAGCGAGATGAAGTTCGACCAGTCGAAGTGCTTCGGCAGGTAGTCGCGGCCGAGCAGCTCGTTCGCCGGACGCAGCGCGGAGATGACCATCTCCACATACGGCAGGAGGAAGATCAGCGCCACCAGGTACCCGGCGACGGCGAGCCCGAGCCGCTTCGGGCTAAGCGTGCGTTGCACGCGAGCGCGCTTGACGACCGATTGGGTCTGTACGGGCGGATCGACAATGAGCGTCACGTCAGCTCACCTGCTCCCGCCACCGTGATACGCGCAGGAAAAGCAGTACCAGCACGATGATCAGCGCGAAGTTGATCACTGACAAGGCGGCCGACTCTCCGATGAAGCTCTGCTTGAGCTGAAACAGGAATATCGTCGTGGTGCTCGTCTCGTGACCGGGTCCGCCCCGCGTCATCTCCCAGATGATCGGGAACGAGTTGAACACGTTGATGATGTTGATAAGCGCGGCGACCAGGAACGCCGGCCGCAGCAGCGGCAGCGTGATCCGCCGGTACGTCTGCCAGTCGTTGGCCCCGTCGACGTGGGCCGCCTCGTAAATGTCGCGGGGGATCGACTGCAGCCCTGCCAGCAGCGCATATGTCGTGAACGGCACCGACACGAACACCGCGACCGCGACCATCCAGGCCAGAGCCGACCAGGGCCGGCCCAGCCAATCGGCCTCGTTGGAATTGAACGACTTGATGACGCCGACCTGGTGCAGGAAGACGTTGATGACACCGTTGTTCGCGTCCAGCGCCCAACGGAAGACCAGCGCAGTCATCGTGACCGACGCGGCCCATGGGGCGATCAGCGCCCAGCGGGCGACCCGCCGGCCCGGCCACCGCGCGTTGAACATCTGCGCCAGCACCATGGAGATCAGCATGGTCACGATGACCGCGGCGACGACCCAGATCACCGTGCGGACGAGCACGCCGTTGAGGCCGGGCTCGTCGAACAGGTCCGCGAAGTTCTTGCCGCCGGCCGAGCCCAGGACGAAGCCGTCCGGGCTGATGTGCTGGAACGAGGTTTGAAAGAGCACGACGACCGGCCACAGCACGATCACGGCGATCAGGCCCAGCGCCGGCCCGATCCAGAGCAGCGGTGCCAACGCATGCCGGACCCGCCGGGAGGTGTTCCGGCGCGGCCGGACCGCCGGCAGGAGATGCTGGGTCATCAGTCCTTCTCCCATCACCCGTCGAAGTCAGGACATCGTCGTCCCCGGCCTCGGCGGGGGCAACCGCTGAGGCCGGGGACGTGGTGTTCGGGCCGCTCAGCTGCCCTTCGTCGCCGTCTGCTGGATCGTGCCGAGCACCTTGCTCGGGTCACCGGTGATGGCGGTTCCGATCGTCTGCTGGATCTGCGTCTTCGTCGCCGCCCAGGCGGCACTGGCCGGGTACTGCACCGCCTGCGGCAGCGCCTTCAGGAACGGGCCGAAGATCGGGTCGGAGGACAGCGACTGGCTCGCCGAGTTGGTGGCGGGCAGCAGGTCGTACTCCTTGTCGAACTGAAGCTGATACGTGTCCTGGTAGGCGAAGTCGAGGAACTTCTTGATCGCGGCCTTCTTGCTGGAGTCACCGCTCTTGAACGCCGCGGTGAAGTCGCAGACGCCAAGCGTGGTCGTCAGCGGACCGGCCTTGCCCGGGATCGGCACTGAGGCCCAGTCCGAGTCGGTGAGCACCTTGCCAGCCTCGATGATCGGGATCAGCGCCGGCGAGCCATTGATCATGCCGATCTGGCCCTGGGCGAACTGCTTCCAGAGGTCGGTGCGGTTCTTCGTGCCCGGGTTAGGCTCGGTGTTCCCGGAGGCGACCAGTTGCTTGAGGAATTGGAACGTCGCGATGTTCTGCGCGCTGTTGATCGTCCACTTTCCGCTGCTGTCGGTGTAGTTGCCGCCGTTGCCGAGCATCCACAACAGGGACTCGGCCTGGGCCTCCTCCGAGCCGAGCGGCAGGCCAAACCCGATGTCGCCCTTCGCCTTGACGGCAGCCGCGTCGGCCTGGACATCGGACCAGGTCTGCGGCGCCGACGTGATGCCAGCCGCGGCGAACAGCTTCTTGTTGTAGAACAGCGTGCGCGAGCTGGTGGTGAATGGCATGCCGTACTGGACGTTGTTGTAGCTGCCCAACGTCTTGAAGACGCCCAGGAGGTTCGACGGGTCGCTGAACACGTCGCTGACCGGGTAGAGCAGACCCTCCTGCGCATAGTTCGCGAAGTAGTCGCCCTCGGTGATGTCCGGATACTGCTTGTTCTGCACCATCGTCTGGACCTGGTTGTCGAAGTCGTTCCAGTTGATGGTCTGCACATGGACGGTAATCGACGGGTTGGCCTTGTGGAAGGCGTCCGCGATGCCTTGCCAGTAGGTCTGGCTGGGGTTGGACGGGCCGGTGCCGTAATCGGCCGCCACAAGCTTGAGCGTCGTGGTGCCGCTCGCCGAAGAAGAACCCTTACCGCTACTGCTACACGCCGTCAGTGCCAGCGCCGTCGCGACGCACAGCGCCGCCACGGCCGCGTACCGTCGTTTCATGCATCCTCCTGAATCCGCATGATGTTGGCCGTCCGGCGGCGCCGTCGCGGCCCCGGCGACCTGTCGCGACGACACGGCGCACCGATTCATTTGATGATTGAAACTGCGTCGATGTCGCCGTATTCAGTCACGTTCGATCGCCGACGGCCACATTAGACCACAGGTGAGCCTCGGTGGAAGGACCCGCAACGGCCCGACGCGGAAGTGTTACCAATCTATGGATAGGGGCTGGGTTCGCGGTCGCAGACGGCCGCCAAACCGAGTCGACCAGAGTAAACGAATTGGCGCTTGAACCGGCTGCACCGATCCATAAAGGACCGCACTAGATGCGCCTTGGTGCGAACGGTTGGCCGAGGCACGGCGTTGATGATCGAGGGTGAGCTGATGTCGCCAAGGTAAGCTCACGCTCGCTAAGTCATCTATCGGCCTTGCGATGACATATGGCGAAATGTCAGGTGTCGGAAAGCCAGCCATCACCGTGCGAGGGGTGGATAGACACGCACGTCCGCGTGCCCGGACCATTCCGGAAAGCGACGACGCGTTCGGACAAGGAGATTCTTCGGTGTTGCGGTACGAGCGGCTGAACGCGGTCCTGGACATGGTCGCACGCCAGGGGCGCGTCTCGGTGGAGCAGATCGTGGACGCGTTCGCCCTCTCCCCCGCGACCGTCCGGCGTGATCTGGACGAGTTGGCCGCGCACCAGCTCATCACGCGAACCCGGGGCGGTGCCGTGGCCCAGGCGCTCACGTACGATCTGCCGCTGCGCTACAAGCACGTCCGCCGGCCGACCGAGAAGCGCCGGATCGCCGCCGCCGCGGCCCGGATGGTCGTCCCCGGGATGGTGATCGCGCTCAACGGCGGAACCACGAACAGCGAGGTGGCCAGGACCATCGCCGGCCGGACCGACCTGACCGGCGCAGCGCAGGACACGACGACGTCACTGACCGTCGTCACGAACGCGCTGAACATCGCGAACGAGCTCGCGGTGTGGCCGCACATCAAGCTCGTCGTGCTGGGCGGCGTGTCCCGGCCGCAGTCGTACGAGCTGGTCGGATCCCTCAGCGTGCCGGTACTCAGGACGCTGACCATCGACCTGATGTTCCTCGGTGTGGACGCGATCGACCCGGTCGGGGGTGCGGCGACCGTGCACGAGGAGGAGGCTGTCGTCAACCGAGCGATGGTCGAGCGGTCGAACCGCATCGTCGCCGTCGCGGACAGCACCAAGCTTGGCCGGCGGGCCTTCTGCACAATCTGCGAGATCGATGCCGTGCACGTGCTCGTCACCGACACCGGCGGCGATCCCCGGATCGTCGAGCAGTTCTCCGCCGCCGGCGTGGAGGCGCATCTGGTGTGAGCAGCGGGCTCGCGTGACCGCGGGCGGATCGCTGCGTATCGTGTGGCCGGTGTCGGATGAGCTCGCATCCTTGATCCGCGCGGCAGGCTGGCCAGAACCCCGCGTCGGCGCTGGTCCGTTCGCCCCGGCGACGATTCGCGTGGTCGGGCCGAACCCGGCAGTGGACCGCATCGAGATCCTCGACCACCTTCACGTCGACGCGGTGAACCGGTCGGTCGGGGTGCTCACCCGCGCGGGCGGCAAGAGCCTCAACCTCGCCCGCGCCATCCGCCGGCTCGGCCTCGACGTCACCGTGTACGGCTTCCTCGGCGGCTGGACCGGTACGTTCATCCGAGACGCGTGCGCCGCGCACGGCCTGACCGACCGCCACATCACCATCGCCGGGGATACGCGCATCAGTCTCGTACTCGTCGAGCCGGCCGTCGGGCTGTCCACCGTCATCAACGAGCCCGGCCCGGTCGTGACCGCGCCGGAGGCCGCCGCACTGCTCGACCGCCTGTCGGCGGAGTGTGCGGCCGGCGATATCGCCGTACTCAGCGGCAGCCTGGCCCCCAGCCTGCCGGTCGACTTCCACGCCGAGATGGTCCGGCGCGGCCAGGCGGCCGGCGCTCGCGTCATTGTGGACACCAGCGGCCCGGCGCTGGCGGCCGCCGTCAGGGCCCGGCCGTGGATGGTCAAACCCAACCTGGCGGAGTTCGCCCACCTCACCGGCCGGGACCTGCGCTCCGATCGGCCCGACGCCGTCCTGGCCGAGATGCGTGCGCTGGTCGATGCCGGCGTCGAGAGCGTCGTGGTGACACTGGGCCAGCATGGCCTGCTGTACGCCGACGCCGAGAGGGCGCTGCGGGTGCACTCCCCCCAGGTCACCGCTAAGAACCCGACCGGCTCCGGCGACATCCTGCTCGCCGGCTTCGTCGCGGCCCGCGCCGCCGGGGCCGACGTCGTCGCCGCCCTGCGCATCGGGGTCAGCGCG
>DATCXD010000191.1:0-2016 GCA_036566005.1 Micromonosporaceae bacterium
AGATAGCCGCGGAAGACGTCTCCGGTCATGTGCTTGGTCGGCGGCATCCACTTGAGCGGCGCGTCCGGGAACAGTTCACGGGCGAGCAGCGCGTGCGCCAACTCCAACCGGAACGACTCGGGCAGGTCGGGATTGATCTCGAACGCGTGCCCGATGCCGAGCTGCCAGTCGGCCAGGCCGGCCTCGTGGGCGAAGTATTCGTTCAGCAGCTGCGAGACGGTCACCGTGTGGGCCGCCTCGACCGCGTCCGCCGTCGTCAGGTAGTTGTCCTCGCCGGTGTTGATGATGATCCCGGCCCGGGCGTGGATCTGCCGGGAGAAGCGCTGGTCGACGAACGTACGGATCGGGTTGATGTCACGGAACAGGATGCCGTACATCGAGTCGTTGAGCATCATGTCGAGCCGTTCCATGCCGGCCAGTGCCGCGATCTCCGGCATACACAGCCCGGACGCGTAGTTCGTCAGCCGCACGTAGCGGCCGAGCTCCTTCGACGACTCGTCCAGCGCCGCGCGCATCAGGCGGAAGTTCGCCTGCGTGGCGTACGTCCCGGCGAAGCCCTCCCGGGTGGCGCCCTCGGGCACATAGTCCAGCAGCGACTGTCCGGTCGACCGGATCACCGCGATGACATCGGCACCGGCCCGGGCCGCCGCCTGCGCCTGCGGGATGTCCTCGTAGATGTCGCCGGTCGCGACGATCAGGTAGATCCATGGCCGCTGCTTCGGGTCGCCGTGGCGCTTGACGAGGCGCTCGCGCTCGACCCGCCGCTGGTCGATCCGTTTGATGCCGGCGGCAACGCCCCGGCGCGCGGCGCGGCGGGCAGCCGTCTCGGCTCGGCCGGACGGGATCTCGAACCGCACTGAGCCGGCCGCCGCCTTCTGCGCCAACTCGGTCAGGTCGTGCGCACCCTCGCGGGCCATGGCGTCGAACACCGGCAGCGCCACGCCGGCACCGAGGCCGACATCGTCACGTACGGCATCGACGAGGCGGTTCACCCACGGGATGCCGTCCGCGTCCGCGCCGGTGATGCCGGCCAGCCGCAGCACCGCCCGCTCGACCGAGATGGTCGTGTGCGTCCGGGCCATGTCGACGACCGGCTTGCCGGCCTGGCGGGCCAGCGCGCGGGCGCGACGGACCACGGCCGGATCCAGATCCAACTTCGCCTTCGGGTTCGCCGGGTGGGCGCGGGGCGGCATGGTGTTCTCCTAGCTGTGCTGTCCGGGCACGGTGATGACGTCGTTGTCAAAGATCGTGGTGCCGCGGACGACCGTGCGCAGGCAGGTCGGCAGCGGTGGTGCCGGGTCCCTCGGGCCAGCGGCGACCAGTGTGGGCAGACCGTTCGTGCGCCCCGCCGGCGTCGCCCAGATCGCGAACGTCGCGGTCGCGCCGGGGGCGAGCCTGCCTTCGGCATCCGCGTGTACGGCCCGCCAGCCGCCTCGGGTATGCGCCGCGAACGCGGTGCGTACGCCGACGCGCTGCACCGGATTGTGGTGCGAGATCGCGGCCCGTACGGTGCCCCAGGGGTCGATCGGGGTGACCGGTGCGTCGGACCCGAATGCGAGCGCGACGCCGACCCCGGCGAGCGAGCCGAACGGGTTCGACGCGCGGGACCGCTCGATGCCTAGGCGCTGCGCGTACATCGCGTGGTCGCCACCCCACAGGCGGTCGAACGCGGGCTGGACGCTCGCCACGATGCCGTACTCCACGAACGCGGCGATCAGTGCCTTGTCGATGATCTCGGCGTGCTCGATCCGGTGGCGCGCCGACCGGATCCGGTCCACGCCCAGCCTCGCCGCGGCGATGGCGAAGCCCGCGATGACGGTTGCGACAGCGGCATCGCCGATGGCATGGAAGCCGCCCTGCACGCCGGCGGTGGTGCACTCGATCAGGTGCGCACCGGCCTGTTCGGCGGTGAGGTAGGCGTGGCCGCGATGGGTGGGGTCGCCGGCATCGAGGTATGGCTCGCGCAGATGCGCCGTCTGCGAGCCGAGCGCCCCGTCGGCGTAGAGGTCGCCGCCC
>DATCXD010000665.1:0-9567 GCA_036566005.1 Micromonosporaceae bacterium
CGCCCGAGAGCAGCCCGCCGCCGCCGACCGGGACCAGAACGAGGCCGGGCTCCCGGCAGTCGACTATGAGCTCGACGCCGACCGTGCCCTGACCAGCGATCACGTCCGGGTCGTCGAACGGGTGCAGCGCCAGGTAGTTCCGTTCGGCCGCGAGCCGGTGGCAGGTGCCGACGAGATCCTCGGTGAACACGATCTCGCCGCCGTACCGTTGCACGGCCTCGACCTTGGCCTCGACGGCCCCGGGTGGCATGCAGACCGTGGCCGGGATGCCCAGGACCCGGGCGGCGTACGCCGTCGCGGCGGCGGCGTTGCCGGCCGAGAACGTGGTCACGCCGGCCGGCGGATCGTCGCTGGCGGCGCGGGCGAGCATCGCGTTCATCATGCCGCGCACCTTGAAACTACCGGTGTGCTGCAGGTTTTCGGCCTTGAGCAGCACCGGCACGCCGAACTCGTCCGACAGCCGGGCACTGGGCACAAGTGGTGTCCGGACGACCTTGCCGGCGAGCCGGTCGGCGGCGACGGCGAGCGCGGCGCCGTCCACGAGACGTACGGGATCGAGAAGGTCCACGGCCGGGAACTCTAGTCGGCGCGTGGTTCTAGTCGGCTTAGGGCTCTAGTCCGCGTCCGGCGCGGTGACCCAGCCGGAGACGAGGATGAGCCCGGTCGCCCGGTGTACGGCCAGGAACCCGTACGGCCGATCGAACGTCGCCGTCACGCGCCGGACCTCGTATTCCTGCACGCGGCGCACCATTCCGGCCGGCGCCATCGTCATCGCGGTCACGGCGGCGGCCCGGAACCCGGTGTCGGTGAATTCGGCGATCGCGTCCTGCGCCGCCTTGCCGACGGCGATCGGTCGCTCGCTGATGCCGGGCAGGCGCTGCTCGCTCGGGTCCAGCACGGTGGCGAGCCCAAACACCTCGGGGAACGCGGTGAGATCGTGGCTTGCCCGTACGGTGAATTTCGGTGCCTCGACCACACATTGCGGCGTGTTGGTGGTGCTGACCGTGTGGTCGACGACGATGCCGGGTGCCGGCGCACCGTCGAGCAGTTCGTCACCGGATCGGGCCTCGGCGGCACCGGTGACGACGGCCAGGCCGGCCGAGAGTGTTTCGTTGGCCGGTACGCCGACCGGGCCGATGACGAGTTCGACGTCGATGCCGTTGTCGCCCTCGATGCGTACGCAGGCGACCGACGTGTTGGCCCGCACGATGGACGGGGCCTCGGTGGTTCGTGTCATCAGCGGCCACGGGCCGGGCGACCGGGTCTTGCCGAACGGCTGGCGCCAGGTCGTACGCACCGTGAGCGCGCTCGCGAGCAGCAGCAGCGTGGACGTGTCGATCCGCACCGGCATCCGCTTGATCATGCCGTCGGTCCGGTCCTGGGCCCACGCGTCGAGCATCGCCTGATCGGCGCCGAGGTCGCCGGTGAACTTCTCGTGCACGCCGGGTGGGAGTTCGTCCAGGAACTCCGGCCGGACTGGCAGCTCGGCCCGGCTCCATAAGCCGAGCGCCGCGCTGACGCCCTCGGTCACGGTCAACGCGTCGAGCAGAGCGCGGCCGGCCTGCGTACCCGTATTCGGGTCGATGCCGACCGCGACCGCGAGTTCGTCGCGGGCCGCGCCCGCGGCGGCGCCGGCGACGATCGCGAGCAGTGGCCACACGGCCGCGCCGGAACTCACGGTCGGATGGTTGCCGATCGCGTGAATCCAGCGAGCAGTGAGCGCGTTGGCCGGCGCGACCGGCAGGACGAGCTCGGTAGCCATGGGACAACTCTCCCAGATCGGCCGCGGCGGCGGTCGGCGACCCAGCCGACCAGTCGACCAGTCGACCCGGTCGACGTCACCACCCGGTCGACCCAGTTGACCCAGCCGACCCGGACAAGCACCGCATCCCGTTGCGGGACCGTCGATCGACTGTGGACGGCGGCGGGATCCGGAGACGAAGACCGCACGGTCGGAGGCCGACCCAATCGGCGCAGGGCAGCGGCCGTCCACATGGGACGGCTGGCCGGTGTCGTGAGGCCGGTCACAAGCCGTCCGGACTAGGGCAAATTCGGTGTACGACCGGCGTGCGACGGTGCCAGACTCGTTGGTCTGGCCCGCTGACGGGCGCCTCGTCGGGGGGTCGGCATGGGCTCGGATCGGTTGTGGCGAGGGTCACGCTGACTTCAGGTGTACGAAACGGTTCCGTACACCTCGGATTCGGAGTACCGTCGCCACGAGAGCACTAAGGGAGGAGAGCGTGTCATGGACATGGTTGTCGCGGCGGCCCGGTCAGACCGTCATGAAGCCATCTGCGACGCGGTCTTTGACCTGTTGTGCGAGGTCGGATACGACCGGATGTCGATGGATGCCGTGGCGGCTCGGGCCCGCGCCAGCAAGGCGACCATCTACCGGGCCTGGCCGAACAAGCCCGACCTGGTGACGGAGGCGTTGGCGTATCGCTTCGGCGATGCTCCGGTAGTCCCGGACACCGGTTCGCTCCGCGGTGACCTGATCGCGCACATGACCGGCGCCTGTCAGGTCGCGAACAGTCCCGACGGCTCCGTCATCACCGGACTGCTCACCGCGGCGACCCGTAATGCCGAGCTGGCGCGCACGCTGCATCAGCTCGTCTACGAAATGAAGCATCCGGTGTATCTGACCATCATCGGCAACGCCGTGGCTCGAGGCGAGATCCCAGCCGACACCTCGGCCGAACTACTGCACGAGGTCCTTCACTCCATGGTCCTGACCAGGAAGCTGTGGGCGGGGACCGGTCTCGACGACGAATTTGTCGTACACGTCGTCGATGATGTTCTCCTGCCCGTCCTGAGGAAGGGCGCCTAAACCCCCCGGTTTGGAATGATCGCCGGTCCGTACATCGCGGACGCGGCGGGATAACCGCGCGCTCGTAGCGTGTGCGTGGCAATCACTTTGCCTTAAAGGAGAAGAAAATGCCGCAAGATAACGCCGTGGCAACGGCACCGGCGGCCGGGGTCCGCACAACCGCACCCCCGGACGACCGTCGCTGGTGGGCCCTGGTGGTGATCATGCTGGCGCAGTTGATGGTCGTCCTTGACGCCACCGTGGTGAATGTGGCCCTGCCACACGCGCAGGCCGCGTTGGACATCAGCAACGCCGACCGGCAGTGGATCGTCACCGCCTACACGCTCACGTTCGGTGGCCTGTTGCTGCTCGGCGGCCGGATCGCCGACTACTTCGGCCGCAAGCGCACGTTCATGATCGGCCTGATCGGCTTCGCCGGCGCCTCGGCGCTCGGTGGCGCCGCGGTGAATGAGGGCATGCTGTTCGGTGCCCGCGCGCTGCAGGGCGCGTTCGGCGCGCTGCTCGCACCGGCCGCGCTGTCCCTGCTCACCGTCACGTTCACCGAGGCGAAGGAGCGCGCGAAGGCGTTCGGCGTATACGGCGCGATCTCCGGCGGCGGCGCAGCGATCGGTCTGATCTCCGGCGGCGTGCTGACGCAGTACGCATCGTGGCGCTGGTGCCTGTTCGTGAACATCCCGATCGCGGTGATCGCGCTGGTCGCCGCCATCCCGCTGGTCCACGAGAGCAAGGCGCACGGCAACACGCGCTACGACATACCCGGTGCGATCCTCGCCACCGTCGGACTGAGCGCACTCGTGTACGGCTTCACCGAGGCGGCCAAGCCGCACGGGGCGTCGACGAATGGCTGGGCGGCCGGAACCACGATCGGCTTCCTCGTCGCATCGGCGGTGTTGCTGGCCGGGTTCATCTGGTGGGAGCTGCGCACGAGCAACCCGTTGCTGCCGATGCGCGTGATACTCGACCGGAACCGGGGCACGACATATGTGGTGTCGATCCTGGTTGGTGCCGGTCTGCTGGGCATGTTCCTGTTCATGACGTTCTACCTCCAGCAGACGCAGCACTACAGTCCGCTGAAGACCGGCGTCGCGTATCTGCCGTTCTCCGGTGGCATCATCGTCGCCGCCGGCATCTCGGCCCAGCTGTTGCCACGGGTCGGGCCGCGGATCCTCATGACGGTCGGCGGCATCCTCGCCACCGCGTCGATGGTGTGGCTGACGCAGCTGAACGCGACCTCGTCCTACGTCACGGGGATCCTGCCGGCGTTCATCGGGATGAGCCTCGGCATGGGCCTGCTGTTCGTACCGCTGTCGGCGACAGCGCTGTCCGGCGTCGAGAATCACGATGCCGGCGTCGCGAGCGCGATGGTCAACACGACGCAGCAGGTCGGCGGGTCGCTCGGCACCGCGTTGCTGAACACCATCTTCACCACCGTCGTCGCGAGCTTCGCGGTCGCGCACGGCACTTCGGCGGCCGCTCAGGTGGACGGCGCGATACACGGGTACAACATCGCGTTCACGGCCAGCGCGATCCTTCTCGCGGTCGCCGGTCTGCTCGCGGCGCTGTTCATCCGGCGTCCAGCCGACATGCTGGCCACCGACGAGACGCCAGCCGAGGAGCGTGAGCCGGCGACCGTCGCCGGCTGACGCGCCACCGCGTGGTCGGCACCGAGACTTCGGTGCCGACCACGCATTTATGTTTGTCTCTCATCATCGGCTTCGAATCGCGGCCTTCGACACCTAGGATCGGGTACGTGGGATCGAGCGTGATCGTTTTTGGGGCGACCGGCATGGTCGGCCAGGGAGTCGTCCGGGAGTGCATCGCCTCGCCGGAAATCGACCACGTCGTGCTCATCGGGAGATCATCGGCGCACATGAGCCACCAGAAGGTGCACGAGGTGCTGATCTCCGATCTCGCCGAGGTGGACGCGTACGAACCCGTGTTCGACGGGATCGACGCGTGTTACTTCTGCGTCGGAGTGAGCTCGGCCGGCAAATCGGAGGCGGAATACACGCGGATCACGTACGACCTGACGCTCGCCATCGCCCGGGCGGTCGCGGCCCGGAGCCCGGGCGCGACGTTCGTCTACGTGTCCGGTGCCGGCACCAACCCGACCGGTCGCGCGATGTGGGCTCGCGTCAAGGGCCGCACCGAGCAGGATCTGCTCTCGCTGCCGCTCGATGCGTACATACTGCGGCCCGGGTTCATCAACCCGGTGCATGGCGAGCGCTCGGGCACCGGCTGGTATCGACTGATCTACCGCGTGATCGCCCCGCTCTATCCGGCTATCCGCCGGCTGGCTCCGGGCGCCGTTACCTCCACGGTCAACGTGGGACGCGCGATGATCGGGCTCACGCTGCACGGCGGCCCCGGCTTGGAGCTGGGCAACCAACGGATCCTCGAGTCGCGGGACATCAACGCGATCGACCCCGAGGCGGCGACCACGCCGACACCGCGGACGTTTGCCGAGGGCATGACGATCGGCGTACGGCTGGTGAAAGCCGGGCGGATGAAGCTTGCGTACGACGCGACGGTCCGTAGCGACGACGGCGTCCACGTTGTCGTCGAAGCGCCGTTCGCGAACGACGGGCCCCATGATGTCGGTCCGGTCACGTTCGCCCCGGGTGACGTCTTCACCGAGCATTACTGGACCGATCGGTGGTATTCGGTCAAGGAGGTCCGCGACCCGGCCGGCACGCTCAAGGGTTGGTACTGCGATGTCACTCGTCCCGTCGTCCGGAAGGCGGCGTCGGTCTACTCCGAGGACCTCGACCTGGACCTCTGGGTCTCCGGTGATCTCGCGACCGTCGTGCGGCTCGACGAGGACGAGTTCCTCGCGAGCGGACTTCCACAGCACGACCCGTTTGCGGCGACGCACGCGCGGGCAGCGCTGGAAACTTTGGCCGGTCTGTCGGTCGAGCGATTCGCGTCGGTCCTGGGCGAAGGCGCGGTGTCGTGACGGCGGTGCCGTGAGCCGGCGACCTTAGCCAGTTGAGTCCGTCAAGATTCTTTACGCCGACTGTCGAAAATCGGTGTCGCGTGCTCGACGCGTGGGTGAAGGTCGGGCAAGCGACCCGATCCAGTTTCCGGCACGGAGGAGGACATCGAGATGAAGTTCATGGTGATGGTGCGGGCGAACACTGCGACCGAGGCCGGCGAACTGCCGAGCACGGAAATGCTCACCGCGATGGGCAAATACAACGAAGAGCTGGCCAAGGCGGGCGTCATGCTCGCCGGCGAGGGCCTACATCCGAGCAGCAAGGGCGCCCGGATCCAGGCCACGGGCACCCGACGGACCGTCGTCGACGGCCCGTTTACCGAGGCGAAGGAGCTGATCGCCGGTTTCTGGCTCTGGGAGTGCAAGTCCCTCGACGAAGCAATCGAATGGGCCACGCGCTGCCCGAACCCAACGGGCGAGGAGTCGGAGCTCGAGATCCGTCAGGTGTTCGAGGCGGACGACTTCGGCGAGGCCTACACGCCGGAGCTACGCGATGCGGAGGCGCGATTGCGTTCTCAGGTGTCTGATCGGCACTAGGTTTTCGGGGGTTGGGCTTTAGGGCGGGCGGCACCTTACCCACTTGGCGGCAGAGCGTATTAGGCCTGCGTGGGTAAGGTGCCGCCCGCCCCGGCTCCGCGTCGACCGGGTCCGTGCGGCGGCCGCGGTCCGAGGGGCAAGAGCTTTCACAGTGCTGTGGTACGGCGACGGTCCAGTGGTACGGGAGGGTGCCGCGGTACGACGAGGTTGAGGTGGCGGGGCGGCTCCGGCGGCCGTGTGATGTAGTCGACGGGTGACGGGACCGGAGGCGGAACCATCGGCGGGCGGGACGCGGGCGGCGCACGGGGCGATCGAAGCCGTCTGGCGGATCGAGTCCGCCCGCCTGATCGCCGGCCTTGTCCGGATGGTTCACGATGTCGGGCTGGCCGAGGACGCCGCGGCCGACGCACTGGTCGCCGCGCTCGAACAGTGGCCGGCGGCCGGCGTACCCGAAAATCCCGGCGCGTGGCTGATGACGATCGCCAAGCGCAAGGCGATCGACGCCGTCCGGCGACGCGTTGCCCTCGACCGCAAATACGGCGAGATCGCGGTCGAGATCGAGCATCGTCTGGGTGCCGCCGACCCGGAGCCGGACGAGGTCGAGGACGACCTGCTGCGGCTGATGTTCGTGGCCTGCCATCCGGTGCTGTCGTCCGAGGCGCGGGTCGCACTCACCCTGCGGTTGTTGGGCGGCCTCACGACGGAGGAGATCGCGCGGGCGTTCCTGGTGCCGGAACCCACGATCGGGCAGCGCATCTGGCGGGCGAAGCGCACGCTCGCCGACGCCGACGTCGGCTTCGAGGTGCCCGACGGAGTCGAGCGTGCCCAACGCCTGGCGTCCGTGCTCGAGGTGATTTACCTCATTTTCAATGAGGGCTATTCGGCCACCGCCGGCGACCAGTGGATCCGAAAGGACCTGTGCATCGAGGCGTTGCGGCTCGGCCGGATCCTCGCCGCGTTGACGCCACGGGACGCCGAGGTCCACGGTCTGCTGGCGCTGATGGAGATCCAGGCGTCGCGGCTGCGGGCACGTACGGCGCCGGACGGCTCGCCGATCCGGCTGGTCGATCAGGACCGCGGCCGCTGGGACCATCTGCAGATCCGCCGGGGCCTCGCCGCGCTGGACGAGGCCGAACGGCGCAGCGGCATGCGCCTCGCGGCTGCGCTACGCATCGGCGGTGACGGCACGCCGGGCCCATATACGTTGCAGGCGGCGATCGCGGCGTGCCACGCGCGGGCCCGTTCGGTCGACGAGACCGACTGGCCGCGCATCGCCACGCTCTACGACGTGCTCGCGCGCGTCACGCCGTCACCGATCGTCGAGCTGAACCGGGCGGTCGCGGTCGCGATGGCGTACGGGCCGGAGGCCGCGCTGCCCCTCGTCGACGCGCTCGCCGACGACCCGAGCATGCGCGGCTACCACCTGCTGCCGAGCGTACGTGGCGACCTGCTCGCACGGCTCGGTCGCGGCGAGGAGGCGAGCGTGGAATTCACCCACGCGGCCACCCTGACCCGCAACGTTCGGGAACGCGAGCTCCTGCTCGACCGCGCTGCCGCCGTCGTCGACACCGAGGACGTCGATAACACGTAGTCCGTCGGGATCCATACCGTGGCAGGCATCGGATTCATCCCCTACACGTTCCCGTTGACCTTCCCGGCTGGTCCCGGTGGCTCGTAACCGTCTCGCGCGGCCATCACCCCTCGTCGAGCCGGACGTCGATGAAGCCCCCTCGGCCCGTAACGTAGGCACGCATGGACGCTCTGCCCCCCGACGCACCAATGGCCGACGAACGCCACGAGATCGTGACGTACGCCCGACGCATGCTCGACGACGGTCTGGTTGTCGGGACGTCGGGCAACCTCTCGGTCCGCCGGGGCGATCTGATCGCGGTCACGCCGACCGGTGTCGACTATCGCGAACTCACCGCCGAACATGTCGGCGTCTTCGGGCCCGACGGCGGCCGGGTCGACGGACGCCGGCCACCGACGTCGGAGCTGGCCATGCATCTGACCGCCTACCGCGTTACCGGGGCCGGCGCGGTGGTGCACACCCATTCCAGCTCCGCGGTCGCCGTGTCCACACTCGTCGACGAGTTGCCCTCGGTGCACTACCTCGTCGGCTTGTTCGGCGGCCCGGTCCGCGTCGCGCCCTACGCGACGTACGGGACGCCGGAGCTGGCCGACAGCATGGCCGATGCGCTCGACGGCCGGACCGGATGCCTGCTCGGAAACCACGGCACGATCACCGTCGGCGACACGCTCGCTCACGCGTACTCGCGGGCGCAGTATCTCGAATGGCTCTGCGACGTGTGGTTGCGCGCCCGGTCGGTCGGCCATCCCCGGCTGCTCGACGACGCGGAGATCGAGAAGGTCGCGGGGAAACTCGCGACGTACGGCCCCTACCGCGTCACGGACGCCAGACCCGGTCCTGCGTGACGATCGCGGTCACGAGGTCGGCGGGTGTCACGTCGAATGCCGGATTGAACGCCGGTGCACCGTCCGGCGCGATCGTCACCCCGGCGAACGTTGTCACCTCGGCGCCGTCTCGTTGCTCGATCACGATGTCCTGGCCGTGCGCGATCGTGTTGTCCACCGTCGACTCGGGCGCCACGACGATGAAGGGCACGTCGTGCCGTGCCGCCGCCAGCGCCAGCGGATACGTACCGATCTTGTTGGCGACGTCGCCGCACCGGGTGATGCGGTCGGCGCCGACTACGACGCAGTCGACCAGGCCCTGCGACATCGCGGTCGCGGCGGCCGCGTCGGGCAGGATCCGGTACGGCACGCCGGCCTCGGCGAGCTCGTACGCCGTGAGCCGCGCCCCTTGCAGCAGCGGCCGGGTCTCGTCGGCCAGCACGTACTCGACGTCGCCGTCGGCCCCGAGATGCCACACCACGCCGAGCGCTGTGCCCCAGGCGACCGTCGCGAGGCGACCCGCGTTGCAGTGCGTGAGCAGCCGCAGCGGCCGACGCGCACACAGCGATCGGATCAGCTCCGCCGCGCGCAGCGACGCCTCGCGGTTGACCCGCTCGTCCTCGTCCAGCACCGCGAGCGCCTCGCCCAGGACAGCCTGCGGACCGTCGCCGAGCAGGGCCAACGCTCGCTCGACGCCCCACCGCAGATTGACGGCTGTCGGGCGCGCCACCGCGAGGCGTTCGGCGTGGATCCGCACGGTCTCGCGATCGCCGGGATACTGCCGCGCGAGGAG
>DATCXD010000254.1:0-6929 GCA_036566005.1 Micromonosporaceae bacterium
CGGCGGCCGTCCCGCATGCCGTACGGGCCGTGGTAGAGCTTCTCCAGGCCGAGACGGCCAAAAGTGCGGTCGGAGAACGGCCCCAGAACGCGAGGGAGTGGTCAGCATGATCGGCAAAATCGTTGCGGCGACGTTGGCGACGGCCGCGGTGACTGTGGTCGTCACCTCAGCCCGGGATATCCGGCGCTACCTTCAGATCAGGGGGATGTGAGGTGCACGAATACGGCCTGTGCGAAGGGATCGTCGATGCCGTACGCAAGCGCGCCGCTGGGCGGCCGGTGGCGTGGGTACGGGTCCGGGCCGGTGCCCGCCAGGGCGTCGACTCCGAGTCGATGAACCAGGCGTTCCATCACGTCGCGGCCGGCACCGAGGCCGCCGATGCCACCGTCGATCTCGTTGCCGTACCCGTGAATCTGCGGTGTGCGGCGTGCGATGCCGACGCGCAGACGCACGACGTGCTGGCCGTGTGCCCGGAGTGCGGAGGTGGCGATGTGAGCCTGACCGGCGGCGACGAGCTGACGCTCGAATCGATCGGTTATGCGCCCGCACCGGCAGCAACCTAGACACCGAACCAGATCGCCAGGAGCTACCCATGTGTCTCGGGATTCCCGCCCAGGTCACCGCGATCGACGAGGGCCACGCCGACCTCGTGGAAGTCGACATGGCCGGCGTCCGGCGGATGATCAACGTCGGCGTCCTCGATGATGGGCAATCTCCTGCGGTGGGGGATTGGCTGTTGGTACACATGGGGTTTGCGCTCGCCATCATCTCGGCGGAGGAAGCGCGCGATGCGCTCGAAGTCTTCGAGGACGAGCGCACCGCGGCGGCCGCGTTGATGGGCTCCCAGGAGGACCGATGACCACGCCCGCTCCGCTTGCCACGAAACCGCTCGCCGGTCCGCTGCTGTTCGTCCGGTACGCCTATCCGCCCAACGTCCTTGGCTACTGCGGGCCGGCCGATCACCAAGCGTTCTTCCAGTACGGCGCGGCCGGTGTCGTCGATGCGGGTCTCGTGCAACTGGCCCAGGCGTTCCAGGGTGCCTGGCCCTATCTCGAACTGATCGCCGGTGGCAACGGCATCGCCAATCCGCTCGACCGTCGTGTCGTCGAGGCGTACTGGGTCGGCAACGGCTTGCTCGACGCGCTACCGCTCGGCACGATCGCGGACTCGATGGAGCAACGGTTCCGGCCGCGCGTCGGTTCGCACTTCGGGTTCCTGGCCGAGGGCGTACTCGCCGGCGGCGTGCCCCACCACAGTTTCCACGTGTTCGGCGTCTATCCGTGGGTCGGGTTGCTCGGCGACGACCGCAAGGCGGCGAAGGCGCTCACGGTGCTCGACCGCTGCCGGATCCGGTGGGGCCAAGTGGTCTCGGTCGATGGCGACCACGCGGTCGTGAAGTCGCGGCACCTGGAATGGGACGGACGCTACCTGACGCTCGGCGAACCCGAAGCCGAGACCGTCCAATGCGGCAACGACGGCGTCGGGTTGGCTCTCGCGAAAGACGACTGGGTGTCGATGCACTGGCACTGGATCTGTGATCACATCACCGCCCGGCAACTCGCCGCGCTACGGGCGTACACCGTGCACCACCTCGACCTGGTGAACCACCGCGTGACCCATCCCGGGACGACAGCCGCGCTCGCCTGAGCCGGCAGGCTGCTACGGCCAGCGAGCCGGACCGGCACCGTGGCTCAGCGCGCTGCGTCCACCAGGCCAGCATGTTGTAGTAGGCCACGGATCGACGGGTCTGCTGCTTCACCATCGGCTTCGAATCGCGGTGTCGATCACCTGCATGAACACTTCGTCGATCCAGTTCGGATCGTCGCTGGCCCGATGCTCGTGAGCGATGGGAACGCGGCGGGCACGTTCGTGAACCGGGCGTCGATGGCCGGCGGCCGGGCGCTGCCTACAATGTGAGCCGTACGTTCTCGAGAATGTGAACCGTACGGGAACCGTCGCTCTAAGATTGGGACTCATGACCGACCGCGCACCGCTTCCGCCATTTGATCTTGAATCCGCCGCCGCGAAGGTGCAGGCGGCCGAGGATGCGTGGAATACCCGGGACCCGGTCAAGGTCGCCGGCGGATATACGGTCGATTCGGTGTGGCGTAATCGCGACCAGTTCGTCACTGGCCGAGACGCCATCATCGAGTTCCTGACCGGCAAGTGGGAGCGCGAATTGGACTATGCGCTCCGCAAAAACCTGTGGGGTTTCCGCGGGAACCGGATCGCCGTCCGGTTCCAGTACGAATCCCACGACTCCGCTGGACAGTGGTGGCGTAGCTACGGCAACGAACTCTGGGAGTTTGACGAGCACGGCCTCATGCGACGGCGGGAGGCCAGCATCAACGACCTCGCCATCGACGAGGCCGAGCGGCGGATCTTCGGCCCTCGCCCCGCCGACGAACACGGCCAGGATTTCCCGATCCACTGACCGGCCGCCCTGGCGGGCGATATGTCCAACCGGTGGATCGGCGACTGATCCCCGCGCCTTGGGCGGTCTCCACCGCCGTTCACCAGCGGATCCCCGCTCGGCCACAAGCCGAGGGCCCGATGACCGACCTAGTGCGTCGTTTTCTGGGTAATGTGAGTTGCGTGAACGAACCTAAGGCGTTCCTGGGTTGGCCGGTATTCCGGCAGTTGACGGGCGGCGATCGGCTCGGGCGCGGTGCGTCCGTCCAGTCGCAGGGCACGCGCGAACACGTCGCGCGGACCGAGACCGCCGATCGGGTCGTACGAAGCGTGTGCCCGTACTGCGCCGTCGGCTGCGGACAGCGGGTCTACGTCAAGGACGAACGGGTAGTCCAGATCGAGGGCGACGTCGACTCGCCGGTGTCGCGCGGTCGCCTGTGCCCCAAGGGCGCCGCCAGCGAACAGCTGGTCAACAGCCCCGGTCGGCAGACGAAGGTCCTCTATCGACGGCCGTACGGGACCGAATGGGAGCCACTCGACCTCGAGACCGCGACGGACATGATCGCGGATCGCATCATCGACACCCGGTCCCGCACGTGGCAGGAGCGCAGCGACGACGGCGCGTTGCTCCGCCGGACCCTCGGCATCGCCGCGCTGGGCGGCGCGACCCTCGACAACGAAGAGAACTACCTCATCAAAAAGCTGTTCACCGCCATGGGCGCGATACAGATCGAGAATCAGGCCCGCATTTGACACAGCGCCACCGTTCCCAGTCTGGGAACCTCGTTCGGTCGTGGCGGCGCCACCACCTTCCAGCAGGACCTGCAGAACTCTGACTGCATCGTCATCCAGGGTTCGAACATGGCCGAGTGCCATCCGGTCGGATTCCAGTGGGTGATGGAGGCGAAGGCGCGCGGCGCGAAGGTCATCCATATCGATCCGCGCTTCACCCGTACATCGGCGGTCGCGGACACACACGTGCCGCTGCGTGCCGGCAGCGACATCGCGTTCCTCGGCGGCATCGTCAACTACATCCTCGCCAACGAGCTGTACTTCGACGAGTACGTGCGCGCCTATACGAACGCGGCCACGCTGCTGCGTGCGGACTTCCGCGACACCGACGAGCTGGACGGCGTGTTTTCCGGCTACGACCCGGAGACCGGGACATACGACACCTCTTCATGGCAGTACGAGGGCGTCGAGGAGGTGGCTGCTAGCGGCCTACGTGAGGCACCCCGAGCGAGTAGTCGGCGCGAGTCCGAGCGCTCACGCCGTGAACGCGCAGCGGCCCATGAGACCGGTGGCCACGGTGCCCGGATGCGACACGCCGAGGTGCAGCGGGATGACACCCTCCAAGACCCGCGCTGTGTCTTCCAGGTGCTCAAGCGGCACTACTCTCGCTATACGCCGGAGGTCGTCGCGGACACGTGTGGCGTACCGGTCGACACGTTCTTGAAGGTCTGCGAGGCGGTGACCGCAAACAGCGGTCGCGAGCGCACCACCGCGTGGGTTTATTCGGTCGGTTGGACCCATCACACCGTCGGCGTGCAGTACATCCGCAGCGCGGCGATCATCCAGTTGCTCCTGGGCAACATGGGGCGTCCCGGCGGCGGGATCATGGCGCTGCGCGGCCATGCCAGCATCCAAGGTTCGACCGATATCCCGACGTTGTTCAACCTGCTGCCCGGCTATCTGCCGATGCCGAAGGCCGGCCAACACGACAATCTCGGCGACTACATCGAGTCGATCACCAGCCCCGATCAGAAGGGGTTCTGGGCCGAGGCCCGGAAATTCGCGGTGAGCCTGCTCAAGGCCTACTGGGGTGACGCCGCCACGGCCGAAAACGATTGGTGCTTCGACTACCTGCCGCGTCTGACCGGCGACCATGGTACGTACCAGACGGTGCTGGACATGATCGCCGACAAGGTCGAGGGCTATTTCCTGATGGGCCAGAACCCGGCGGTCGGCTCGGCGCACGGCAAGCTCCAACGGCTCGGCATGTCACACCTCAAGTGGCTGGTCGTACGCGACCTCAACATGATCGACTCGGCGACGTTCTGGAAGGACAGCCCGGAGATAGAGACCGGCGAGCTGCGGACCGAGGACATTGCCACCGAAGTGTTCTTCATGCCGGCGGCGGCACACACCGAGAAGGACGGCACATTCACCCAGACCCAGCGGATGCTGCAGTGGCACCACAAGGCAGTCGAGCCACCCGACGACTGCCGCACTGAGCTGCATTTCTTCTTCCACCTCGGCCGCAAACTGCGGGAGCGGGTCGCCGACTCGACCGAGTCGCGTGACCGTCCGCTGCTCGACCTGGCGTGGGACTATCCGGTCGACGAAAACGGCGAACCGTCCGCCGACGCCGTACTCCAGGAGATCAATGGCTTCCACCTGACCGGGGAAAAGGCCGGCCAACCGCTGTCGAGCTTCCTCGAGATGGCCGACGACGGCTCGACCAGCGGCGGCTGCTGGATCTACGCCGGCGTGTACGCCGACGGCGTCAACCAGGCCCAGCGACGCAAGCCCGGCTCGGAGCAGTCATGGGTCGCGCCGGAGTGGGGCTGGGCCTGGCCGGCCAACCGCCGGATCCTCTACAACCGCGCGTCGGCCGACCCGGAGGGGCGTCCGTGGAGCGAGCGCAAGGCGTACGTCTGGTGGGACGAGGACCAGCAGAAGTGGACCGGCCACGACGTGCCTGACTTCATCGCGAATCGTCCGCCAGGCTATCGGCCCAAGCCCGGTACGGTTGGAGTCGCGGGCCTCGCCGGCGACGATCCATTCGTCATGCAGGCCGACGGCAAGGGTTGGCTGTTCGTCCCGGTCGGCCTTCTCGATGGTCCGCTACCGGCGCATTACGAGCCGTCCGAGTCGCCGGTGCGCAACCCGATCTACCGGCAGCAGGCCAACCCGGCCCGCCAGGTGTTCAAGCGCAAGGACAACTATCAGAACCCGTCGCCGCCGGAACCGGGCAACGAGGTCTTTCCGTTCGTGTTCACCACCTACCGGCTGACCGAGCATCACACGGCCGGTGGCATGAGCCGATTTGTGCGGTACCTGTCGGAATTGCAGCCCGAGTTCTTCTGCGAGGTCGCGCCCGAACTGGCGCGCCTGCGCGGACTGGATCACCTCGGGTGGGCCACGATCGTCACCGCCCGTACCGCAATCGAAGCTCGGGTGCTGGTGACCGACCGGATGGTTCCGCTCACCGTCGGCGGCCGCACGGTCCATCAGATCGGCCTGCCTTACCACTGGGGCGTCGGCCGGGCGGCGTTAGTTGCCGGCGACTCGGCCAACGACTTGTTCGGCGTCACGCTCGACCCGAACGTACACATCCAGGAATCGAAGGTCGCGTCGTGCGACATCCAGCCGGGGCGGCGACCGACCGGCTCGGCGCTGCTGCGCTTTGTCGAGGAGTATCGCAGCCGGGCCGGCACGACCGTGGAAACCGGTAACCTCAACCGGACACCGGAGGTCCAATGAGCAGCCAAGTATCCGACGGGAGCGACCGAATCGCCGTCGACGCGGGTTGGCCGGATCCGCCCGGGCGTAAGGGCTTTTTCACCGATACCTCGATCTGCATCGGGTGCAAAGCGTGCGAGGTCGCGTGCAAGGAGTGGAACGGTGTGCCCGACGACGGGTTCAACCTGCTCGGCTCGTCATATGACAATACCGGCGCGCTCGGTGCGAGCACGTGGCGGCATGTCGCGTTCATCGAGCAGCCACGCCGGTTGACGGGGCAGGACCCGGGCTTAATCGGGATACCGACCGGGCCGCCGGCCAGTGACGCGCTCAACCGAGCGGCCGACGAGGCACTCTCGGGCGACCGCAGCCGGCTCGGAACCGACTCGACCAAAGTCAGTCTCGGTATGCCGTCGACCAGCCTGCCGGGCGCAACCCACGGCGCAGACGGCCGTACGGATTTCCGGTGGCTCATGTCTTCGGACGTGTGCAAGCACTGCACGCACGCGGCTTGCCTTGATGTCTGCCCGACCGGAGCGTTGTTCCGCACCGAGTTCGGAACGGTCGTGGTGCAGGACGATATCTGCAACGGCTGCGGGTATTGCGTGCCGGCGTGTCCATTCGGCGTCATCGATCGGCGGGTCGGCGACGACAACACGAAGAACGTCGGCCTGGCCCAGAAATGCACGCTCTGCTACGACCGTCTCGAAGTGGGCAAGATGCCGGCCTGCGCACAGACCTGCCCGACCGAGTCCATTCAGTTCGGCGATCTCGACGATATGCGGACGCGAGCGCGCGAGCGCGTCGACCAGTTGCACGAGCAGGGCGTGACCGAGGCGCGACTCTACCTCGATGACCCCGACGACGGCATCGGCGGCGGAGGGTCGATATTCCTCCTACTCGACCAGCCCGAGGTGTACGGGCTACCGCCGGACCCGGTCGTCACCACGCGCGACCTGCCGCACATGTGGCGCAACGCCGGGCTCGCCGCGCTGACGCTCGCCGTCGGCGCGGTGGCGTCCTTCCTCGGGCGGCGCCGATGACCGGGGCTG
>DATCXD010000262.1:0-3840 GCA_036566005.1 Micromonosporaceae bacterium
CGCACCGTGGAGCTGGATGACGTCCGGGCGGAGCTGTTTGAACGCGCGCAGGGCGGATGCCCGGTCGGAGACGGAGCGCACCTCGATGCCCAGGTCGCGGATCCGCTGCGCGCGCGCCCCGGCGCCGAGGCAGACAACCGCCGGCGTGATTCCCCGCGCCGGCAACCGCGCGGCGAGCAACTCCACGACCGAGCCGATACCGCCGATGTCCAGTGCGCCTACCCCGATGACGCAGGTGAGCTCTCCGGCCCGCGTGACCCGCGCGGCCGACGCCGACCGCGGGGCGGCGTCGAGTGCCCGCAGTGCCGGCAGCGGCGTGCGGAGGAGGACCCGTGTGACCCGGTGCACGTACCCGTACCGCAGCCGCGGCGGCAGAATCCCGGTCGCCCCGGTGACGACGCCGAGCGTGAGCGCGCTGACCTTTCCGCCCAGACGCGCGGGCAGCCGCTGCGCGGCGGTCATGACTGCTCTCGCATCCGCGCGTGGAACCGAAGGCCTGACCCGGCTCCGAACCGGCTCACGATTCTGAGCACTTCACGGAGAGCCGGCCGGGCCATCAGCACCGTGATTCCGGCGTGCACCGTGAGCATCCCGAGCGCCATCAGAGCGAGCGCGAGCCACGGGGGAAGCGCCGCGGTCCAGAGCGTGATCCCCCACCCCGCCGCTCCCATGCAGGCGACGACGGTGACCAGATAGACGAACGGCCCCGCAATCGTGCGCGGCGTTGTCTTCAGGGCCCGTGCGACCAGGAACCAGCGGACGATCGTCGCGATGGTCGCCACGCAGAGGAACCCGATGGCGACGGCGACGAGCCCCCACCGCACGGTGAACACGGTGGTGGCGAAGGTCAGGAGGTCGATGGCCACGGCGTAGACGAACCAGGCGCCCGGCCGGCCCAGTCCGTAGAACAAGCCATGATCAAGCCACGCGCCGACCGACAACGTGCCGGCGAGCGCGAGGACCTGCGCCACCTGGTGGCTCGGCTCCCACCCGTTACCGAACAGAATCGGGATTATGAGCGCGGCCCCGACTGCGACGATGGTGAGCGGCAGCGACAACGCGGCGTAGGTCACTCTGAGCGCGCGCAGGTACGCGTCGCGCAATCGGGCAGCCGAGTCACGGATCTTGGCGAAGGCGACGTTGGTGACCGGAACGATCGCGCTTCCGGTGAGGTCCTGCACGATTTGCACGAGGCGCTGCGCGATGTTCATGTAGCCGAGTGCCGTGAGGCCGAGGGTTGCCGAGATGACGGCGGCCTCACCCCACGCGCGGAGCATCGCAACGAACTCCACGCCCAGCACTTGTCCGCCGAACCGTGCCATCCGGACGAAGTCCACCCGGGAGAACTCCCATCCCGGGTGCCACGTCACCGTCCACCAGGCCAGCGCGGTCGAGACGACTGCGGCCACCAGCGACTGTGCGACGAGAGCCCACACGCCGAGACCGGAGAAGGCCATGATGATCGCGACGATCTGGGCAACGACGGCGGCCGCCGCGCCCTGCGCCGCGATCGCCCGGAACCGCATGTCGCGGCGCAACAGGGCGATCGGGACGGAGCCGATCGCCGTGATGACGACCCAGATCGAAAGCGCTTGCAGGACGGGTATTACACCGGGAGCCGCGAAGATCGCGCCGAGCAGCGGCGAAACGAGGAACAGGCATCCGGACAGCACGATCCCCGCCGTCATCGAGAACCAGAATGCGGTGCTGAGCATTCTGCGGTCGGTCTTCCCGACCTGAACGATGTACGCCGCGAATCCGAGGTCGGCGAGGAGGAAGAAGAACGGCAGGACGGTCGAGGCCGCCGCGACGGTGCCGAAGTCTGCGGGGGTGAGCAGCCGTGTGAGCACCGCGATCGTTGCGAAGCTGAAGACTCGGATGGCCCACTTCTGAATCGTCAACCAGGCGACTCCCGCCGCAGCGCTGCGCCCGACGCCGCTCGGGGACGCGGAGTCAATCGACGGCTCGATGCCCTGCACCGCCTCGACCTCGGGGGTGTCGGTCACGAGCTCGGGGTGGGCGTTCCGCCTCCGCTCGGCATCCATCACGCGGGCTCCTCGGAGGTCGGCGGGAGGCGCAGCGCGTGTCGGGTGATGCGGGCGATCTTCGCGGACAGCGTTCGCGCCTCGCACGGGAGATCGGCCAGCCAATCCCGGCTCGTGTATTCGCCCAGAACGGACAGATAGAAGTCGATGAGCCGGTCGGCCATCGCCGTGAGGGCGAAATGCTCCTCGGCGAACGCCCGGCCGAAACGGCCGAGTTCTGTGCGCCGTGCGGAGTCCCGCAACAACGGCGCGATCGTCGCCGCGAGCCGGGCCGCGGGGTCGGGCACTGCGTCGGGGCTCCAGTAACTGGAGCGCGCGAGGGTCTCGGCGGACGACGGTTCGAACAGCGCAGACCACCCGGCCTCGCCCTGCACCACGAGCGGCTTCCCGAATGCCAGCGACCGCGCGGCGGAACCCCCCATCCCGAGCATGATGTCGGCAGCGGCATAGGCGGGTCGCGGGTCGGCCATCGGTCCGATCATCCGGATGGCGGCCCGGCCAACGTCGTCATTGACGGCAGCCGCTCGGGACCGAATCGCGGCCACATCGTCGCCCGTTCCGACGATGGCGAGGGTCGCCCCGATCGGCGCGAGCACCCGCATCGCGTCGATTGCGGCGCGGGCGGGAACGGACTTCATGCTTGCGTCCAGTCGGCTGACGAGACCCACGAGCGGCCCGTCGCCGATGCGATTCGCACTGCGGAACCGTCTTCCATCGAGGACGTCCGGGTGATTCGCCGTCAAATCGACGGGCGGGCTGATAAGGATGGTGCGACCAGGGCGATCCCGCAGTTCATCACGCTGATAGCCCGTTCCGACGATCATCGGCATGTGCCTGTACATCTTGGGTGAGACGCTCATCTCGTACACCGTCTGCACCCACGGCGTCTGTGCGAACCGGGACGGCCCCCAGTAGGTGGGTCGTGCGCCACCGCCCCACGATCCGTACACGTGCACGAGATCGACCCCGTATCGGCGGGCGAAGGCGGTGATCTGGCGCGCGCGCGGGAAGATCGTCGGCGCGGGATCGTACAGGCAGATCTCCATGTCATGCGCCGCCGCCAGATCGATCAGCGATGGGCCATCCGGAATCGTGTCGCGTGCGCCCAGCAAGATGGACTCGACGCCACGGCCGCGCATCTGCGCCGCGAGATCGACTGCGTTGATTTGTGTTCCGCCAAGCTCAAGGGTGTTCAGGTGCACCAGCACCTTGAGCGTCGATGCCCCGTTCATCGCCTGGTTCCCGCCTTGGCGGTGGCCGCAGCGAGTTCGGCGACGACCACCGCCTGCTGATTGGCCGTGAGATGGGGGAACATCGGCAGCGACAGGATGCGGTCGGCCGCCGCTTCGGCAACCGGGAATTGGCCCTTCCGGTAGCCGAGGCACTCGTAGGCGGCCGTGAGGTGCAGCGGCGTCGGGTAGTGGATGGCGGCGCCGATTCCCTCGGCGCCAAGTCCGGCGAGTATGCGGTCGCGCTCATCGACCTGGACGACGTAGAGGTGCCAGACCGACCCCGGCCGCGACGTCGGCGGTTGAACCCAGTCGAGGCCGGCGAGAAGTTCCCGATAGCACGAGACGGCTCTGCGCCGCAGTGCGTTCCACCCCTCAAGTCGTTTCAGCTTGGCCGAGAGCACCACCGCTTGCAGGGCGTCCAGGCGGGAATTCATGCCGATTCGGTCGTGCACGTACTTCACGGTGCTGCCGTGTGCCCCAAGTTCCCGAACGGTGCGGGCCAGGTCGGCATCGTTCGTTGTCACCGCGCCGGCGTCTCCGGCAGCGCCGAGGTTCTTTCCCGG
>DATCXD010000274.1:0-10646 GCA_036566005.1 Micromonosporaceae bacterium
CGCACCGTCGCCGCGTTCGGTCGCGCGATGGCGCGCGACGTACGTGACGACACGCGACTGGCGGTCAAGGTCGCGGCGCTGGCGGCGGTGTCCCCTAAGGCGATGCGGGTGCCACCGGTCGCGGCCGCGTGGCGCGCGCTCGTCGCCGCACCAGGCATGCCGGACCGGGTCCGGGCGAAGCTTGCCGTGCGGGTGCACCGCAGCATGATCGAGACGGGTCGAGTGCTGCCGGCGGCGCCACCGGGGGCGCGGATCACCAACGATCGGACGAAGGCCGACGTGCTCCTGCGGACCGCGCTGCTGGATGCGGCGGCCGGCGACGCCACCTCCGTTCCCGAGTCCGCCGGCGCGTTGCTGGCGCTCGCCGACCGTGCCTACGCCGACTCGCAGCACGTCCGAGCCGCGGCCGATCTCCAACGCGCCGCCAGTCTTGTCTTCCACCGCGGCCTGCACTTCGACAGCCCGACATCGCCGTTGGCGGACGATCCAGCGGGCTTTCTGGCGCAGTGGCGGGCGAGTACGGCCGCACAAGCGCTGTGGGCACCACGCGAACGCGTTGCTACGGTCATGCCACCGCCGACCGATCGCCCCATGCGGCTGCTCATCGCGACCGGCGGTAACGCGTATTTCCTCGAAGAGATCCGCAAACGGTACGAAAACCTGCCCGGGCTCGAGGTGCGATACGTCGACCTCGGCGAAGATCCGCAGCTGCGCAAGGCGCAGAACAACGTCCGCGGGATGATGGGGCATCTGTTATCTGGGCGGTCGCCGTACGGCAACCAGGTCGCCGAGGCGCTTGGACCGCACATCGACTGGGCCGACACCGTCTTCATCGACTGGTGCGTGGCCGCCGCCGTCATGTTCACCATGATCGATCCGGGCACGACCCGGATGGTCATCCGGTTGCACAGCTTCGAGGCCTTCAGCTGGTGGCCCCACCTAGTGGACTTCTCCCGCGTCGACGACCTGATCTTTGTCTCGGACCACCTGCGCGACCTGTGCAACGAGGTGCTCCCGCAGCTCACCGACGGGCCGCGCCAGCACGTGATCAGCAACGCGATGGACCTGCGGTCGTACGTGCGGCCGAAGGACGACGATGCCCGGTTCACGCTCGGTCTGGTCGGCATCGGCAGCGTGGCCAAAGACCCGCGGTGGGCGATCGAGGTGCTACGCGAACTGCGCAAGCACGACGAGCGCTACCGGCTGGTGCTGATGGGCGACGACCCCGAGCCGAAATTCGGCCGGGCCGCTCGCGAGTACTACGAGGCGCTGGTCGCCGACTACGAGGAGCTCGAGCCGTCCGGCGCGATCATCCGGCTCGGTCAGGTCACCGACGTCGCGAAGGCGCTGGTCGAGGTCGGCGTGATCCTCAGCACGTCGGTGCGCGAAAGCTTCCACTGCGCGCTGGTGGAGGGCGCGGCCAGCGGTGCCGTGCCGGTGGTCCGCGACTGGCCGTTTTTCGCCGGCAAGGAGCACGGCGCGCACTCGGTCTATCCGGCGGACTGGGTGGTCGACTCGCCGCAGGCCGCCGCCTCGCGCATCCGACAGCTCACCAGATCCGAGCAGAAGTGGCGGGCGGCCGGCGGTGCGGCGAGCGCGTACGTGCTCGCGACCTGGGACTGGACGATCGTTTCCAGCGACTTCGATCGGCTGCTGCTGCCGGGCGCGGCGGCCGACACGCTGCCGTACACTTCGTCCTGACTAACGCCTAGGTCATCGATGTTTCAGGTGGGAGGATCGGCATGAACGCCAGCGAGACCGCGCCTGGGCGGAGCACGCGAGGGCGTGTCGTCATGCTGGTCGACAACGGTGTCGACGGCGACTCGCGCGTGCAGAAGTCCGCGCGCTCGGCGGCGGACGCCGGGTGGGACGTCGTGCTGATCGGCCGTTCGGGCACCACCGAGACCCGCACCTGGCACCTCGGCGACGCCGAGGTCCGGCTGATCCCGATGGCCGCGCCGTTGGCCCGGCGCCGGCACGAGTTCCGGCGTCACTGGGTGGTCGCGCCACTGGCATATCCGCCGACGGGCATCGCGGCACGCCGCAAGCAAGAGGTCAAGGCATGGCGGGCCGATCTGAAGGTGCGGCGGGCGGAGCGCAAGATCCGTGGCGGCGGTAGCAAGGCATCCGGCGCCGTCCTGCGCGCGGAGGAGTTCGCGGCCAAGGCCACCGGCAAATGGGTGGCGCTGCGCAATCGCCAGCTCGCGTTCGGCCGGCGCGCCCGCCGCCGACTGGTGCTTCCGTCGGACCGGGCCTACACGTTGTTCTGGAAGGCCGTCATGGGCGATCGTGCCTGGCGCCGGCTCGAGCCGATCCTGTGGGACTACGAGCTGGCCTACGGTCCGGTCGTCGATGCGCTCAAGCCGGATCTCATTCACGCCAACGACTTCCGGATGCTCGGGATCGGCGCCCGTGCCGCCGTCCGTGCGCGCGCCAAGGGCCGCGATGTCAAGCTCGTCTGGGACGCGCACGAGTTCCTGCCCGGCGTGCAGCCGTGGCAGAACAACGAGCGATGGCTGCCGGGAAACGTCGCGTGCGAACGCGAATACGCGCCCTACGCCGACGCGGTCGTCACCGTCTCGGGCAGCCTCGCCGAATTGCTGCAGCGCACGCACAAGCTTCCGGTCCGTCCCGAGGTCGTGCTGAACGCGCCCGACATCGGCCACGTCGCGCTCGGGGATGTGCCGGATCTGCGCGCGGCGTGCGCGGTCGGCCCGGATGTCCCACTGCTCGTCTACAGCGGCGTCGCCGCCGAAAAGCGCGGGCTCGGGGTGATGGTCGAGGCGCTGCCGAAACTGCCCGGCGTACACGTGGCCTTCGTCGTCGGCAAGGTGACCGCGCCCTACGTCGTCGGTCTGCAAAAGCGCGCCGCCGAACTCGGCGCGGCCGACCGGCTGCATGTCGTACCGTACGTGCCGCACTGGGATGTTGTGCCGTTCCTCGCCGGCGCGGACGTCGGTGTGATCCCGATCCAGCACTTCCCGAACCACGAGATCGCACTGATCACGAAGTTCTTCGAGTATTCGCACGCGCGCCTGCCGATCGTCGTGAGCGATGTGCGCACGATGTCGGAGACGGTGACGAAGACCGGTCAGGGCGAGGTGTTCCGCTCAGACGATGTGGACGACTACGTCCGCGCGGTGAGCGCGGTGCTCGCCGACACGGCTCGCTACCGCGCGGCGTACACGGATCCGGAGTTGCTGAGCTCCTGGACCTGGACCGCGCAGGCCGAGGTTCTCGATGGCGTCTACCAGCGGTTGCTGCCGGATCGCACGATCGATCCGACGGACGCCCCGGCGATGCTCGCGTCGTGACCGAGCACGCGGGAGCCGCGCTGCCCGTGACCGAGCACGCGGGAGCCGCGCTGCCGGTGACCGAGCCGGCGCCAGCGGTGTCACCCGACGTTTCGGTGATCATCGCCGTCTACAACACCATGCCGTACCTCACCCGGTGTCTGAAGTCGTTGGTGAACCAGAGCATCGGCCTCGCCCGCATGGAGGTCGTCGCGGTCGACGACGGATCGACCGACGGCAGCGGTGCCGAGCTCGACCGGTTCGCGAGCGAATACCCGGGCGTCGTCAGGGTGATCCATCAATCGAATTCGGGCGGCCCGGCGGTGCCGAGCAACCGTGGGCTCGACGCGGCCACCGGCCGGTACGTGTTCTTCCTCGGCGCGGACGACTACCTGGGCCTGGAGGCGCTGGAGCGGCTGGTCGCCGCGGCCGACACGTACGAGTCGGATGTCGTCGCGGGTCGCCTGGTCGGCGTCAACGGGCGCTATGCCCACCAGGCCATCTTCGACGGCAATCAGGTGTCGATCGACTTGTTCGACTCGCCGTTGCCCTATCACCTGTCGAACACGAAGCTCTTCCGGCGCGATCTGCTCGACAAGCACCAGATCCGCTACCCGGAGGACATGCCGGTCGGCAGCGACCAGCCGTTCACATTCGAGGCGTGCCTGCGGGCGAATCGGATCTCCGTGCTGTCGGACTACCGGTTCTACTACTCGGTCCGGCGTCGTAACGCCCTCAACATCACGTACGCGAGCGATGAGGTCGCCCGGCTGGCGTGCACCGCCAGGATCATGGACTTCATCGCGAGTCTCGTCGAGCCGGGCCCGCGACGTGACGCGATCTTCGGCCGGCATTTCGAGTGGGAGCTCTCCAAGCTGGTCGAGGACCGCTTTCTCGCGCTGACACCGGATGTCCAGGAACAGGTACGGGCCGGAGTTGCGCGCCTGGCCGACGCCTATCTCACCGATCCGATCCGCGACCGGCTGCGGCCGGAATCCCGGGTGCGGCTGGCGGTTGCCCGCAGCGGCACGCGCGAGCAACTGGTCGCCGTCGTCCGGCAGGATGCCGCGGACGGCATCCCGCCCATAGTCGTCGAAGCCGGCCGGTGGTATGCGGCCTATCCCGGATTCCGCGATCCGGCCGCTGGTCTGCCCGACAGCTGTTTCGACGTGACCCAGGTCACGCAGGAGTGGGCCGAGAAGGTCGACCTGGCTTTCACCGCTCGCACCCGGCTGCTGTCCGACAAGTTGGTCATGACGGTTCGTAGCGCCCGGTCCGGACCGGCCAGCGTCGCGAGTCGGTCGCTCAAGCTTCGCGCCGGTCAGGTCGGCGGGCGGGTGACGACCACGACCGACGGCCAGATCGCTTCGGTAACGTTTCATGTCGCGGAACTCGCCAAGACGAAAGGCCCGCTCTACGTATGGTCGGTCGACGAGAGTTCCGGCGCCCGTGAGACATTCGTACGGGCGTCGGCCGTGGTCGGAACCCAGCGAGCCTGGTGTGTTACCGCACACGGTGTCTACCTGGCCACGCTCACCAAGAGCGATCGAGGTCAACTTATGTTGCAGGGTGCGCGGATCCGTCCGCGCAAGCTGATGGCCCGGCTTCGCCGCCGGCTGACACGAACGAGGAAGAAATCCGGATGAAGATCTGCGTAGTCGCGCTGGGCAAGATCGGGTTACCGCTGGCGGTTCAGTTCGCCAGCAAAGGCCACGAGGTAGTCGGCGCGGACGTCTCGCAGCATGTCGTGGACCTCGTCAACGACGGCATGGTCCCGTTCCCCGGCGAGGCCGATCTCGATGTGAAGCTCAAGGAGGCGGTCGCGGCCGGTTTGATGACCGCGACCACGGACACCGCGGCGGCGGTCGCGCAGAGCGAGGCCGTGGTCGTGGTCGTGCCGCTATTCGTCGACGCCGACGGGATGCCCGATTTCGGCTGGATGGACAACGCGACGCAGTCGATCGCCCGGGGTCTCAAGCCGGGCACGCTGGTGAGCTACGAGACGACGCTGCCGGTGGGCACGACCCGCGGCCGCTGGGCGCCGATGCTCGAGCAGGGCTCCGGTCTCACCGCCGGTCGGGACTTCTTCCTGGTCTTCAGCCCGGAACGCGTCCTCACCGGCAGGGTCTTCGCCGACCTGCGCCGCTATCCGAAGCTCGTCGGCGGCATCGACGAGGCGTCGGCCCGTCGCGGCGTGGAGTTCTACGAGGCCGTCCTCGACTTCGACGATCGCGCCGACCTGCAGCGGCCCAATGGGGTGTGGGACCTGGGTTCGGCCGAGGCGTCGGAGATGGCCAAGCTCGCCGAGACGACGTATCGCGATGTCAACATCGGCCTCGCTAACCAGTTCGCGCGCTTCGCCGACACGGTCGGCATCGACGTGACGAAGGTCATCGAGGCATGCAACACGCAGCCGTACAGCCACATCCATCAGCCCGGTATCGCGGTCGGCGGCCACTGCATCCCGATCTATCCGCGGATGTACCTGTGGAACGACCCGGCGGCGACGGTCGTCCGATCCGCCCGCGAGGCGAACGCGGACATGCCGGAGTACGCGATCTCACTGTTGGAGTCGGCCTACGGCGATCTGTCCGGCGTCGGTGTCCTCGTGCTCGGCGCGTCGTATCGGGGCGCGGTCAAGGAGACGGCGTTTTCCGGCGTGTTTCCGACCGTGGCCGCGCTCCGCGCCCGCGGCGCGATACCGTACGTGTCCGACCCGATGTACAGTTCGGCGGAGCTATCGGCGCTCGGGCTCCCGCCGCACGCCGGTGAACCGGTAACGGCCGCCGTGATCCAGGCCGACCACGCCGAATACCGGTCATTGTCGGCCACCGACCTTCCCGGCGTACGCGTGCTGGTGGATGGTCGTCGGGTCACGGATCCGGCGCGCTGGTCCGGTGTGGACCGCGTCGTCATCGGCGGCTGACCGGGGAAGTTGACGATCGGAGCGCTTTACCTCGTGGCCCGCCGCACGGCGGTCGACCATTTGGTCTTCGGTTCGGACTAGCGCTCGACCTCATCATGGGGCCGCCCACCGGCTGGCGCCAGGCATAATGCTCAGCGTGCACAACATGATGCTGACCTGGCAGCAGTCGACGGAGCTCACCGCCGCGCTCGCCGTCGCCGGAGTCAGCTTCCGTTGCGCGCGTCCGGAGTGGACCCGCGTCGCTGCGGCGTTCGCGTTCGAGGCATCGCTGATCGCCGTGCTCTACTCCGTCTGGCAGTTCGTCGGCAACCGTACGGTCTCCGACGAGCCGACCGCCGTGCGCCATGCACAGTGGATCGGCCGATTCGAGCACACGCTGCACGTGCCGTCCGAGCGATCGGTCCAGCACTTGGTGCTCGGGCACCCGACCCTCGTACAGGCGGCAAACCTGTATTACGACACGATGCATTTCGCGATGATTTTCGTGTTCCTGCTCTGGCTGTTCTTCCGGCACCGCGATCGCTATGGGCCGGTGCGCACCGTACTCGCCGTCTCCACGCTCGTCTGCCTGGTGATCTCGTTCGTGCCGGTGGCACCGCCGCGCATCCTCACCGGCGCGGGTTTCGTCGACACCGCCGTGCTCTACGGCCAGTCCGTGTACGTCAGCGACGCCGCCAACGAGCTGTCCGCGATGCCGTCGGTCCACGTGCTCTGGGCCGTACTGATCGCGTGGTACGCCATGCGGATCGGGCGCGGCCGGTGGCGTGTGCTCGGCCCGATCCACGCCGCCGTGACGATTTTTGTCGTGGTGTGCACGGCGAATCACTGGTGGCTCGACGGGGTTGTCGCGGTCGCCGTGTTGGCCGTGTGCGCCGGGGCGCAGATCGGTGTGGCGGCCGGCCGGGCCGCATGGCAGGTACACCGTCCGGCGATCGGCGCGGCCGCACCGGGGCTGAACATACCGGTGAGAGAGGCCCCCGAGCCCGTCGAGGCGAGCGGGGCGGATGATCCCGTACCGGCTCAGCAGGAAGCCTGACCGTCGCGGCGCCGTCAGGTCCCGGCCCGCGCGACCACCACATCGCCGGACAGCCGCCCGTGCGGAGCGTCGCTGGTGACCGCGCCGGCGTGCCGCAGCGCGGAGATCACCCGGGTTGCGTCCGACGCCCGGTAGATCGTTTCGGTCAGCGCGAAGTGCCGCAACTGGGTCACCGTCTGCGGGCCGGTGGCGTCGAGCTGATGCAGGAGCGCACGCCGCAGCGGACCCGGATGGGGTTCGAGCGAGATGTCCTGCAGACGACCGTCCGGGTCGGTCGGATCGCGGTAGCGTACACCGGCGTATTCGTCGACCGACCAGAGCGCGTTCTTGAACGCGTCCAAGCTGTTGGCTCGATCGGTGGCCAGGCTCACGAGGCACGCATCTCCGTCGGCGGCCAGGAAATCGATCCCGGTCGTCAGCGCAAATCCGTTGGCGTGCAACGTGTCGCGCTGCCGAATCCAGTCGCCCGCGGGCAGGACGGCGATCTGCTCGACCGGCCGACCGGCCCGATGCAGTCCGGCGACGGGCGTGGCCACCTGCGCATACACGAGTAGCGGAGCCCCACCCGAACCGGCCGCGGTCATCGCCGCGGCCAAAAGCTGCTCGGGCTGGCCATCCACCGCGTGCACGGCCAGGTTCGCGGGGGTCCGGAGGTCAGCCTGTACGCGTTGCAGATGCGCACCGACCCCTGCGTCCGGTCCGACGACAAGATAGGTCAGCTTTCGCGCCCGCAGCAGGTCGTCGAATTCGGCGAAACCGCGGAGGGCGGCCTCGGCCGTGGCGGCGTGCGGTTCGCTCTGATCGCTCGTCTGCGAGCGGTCGTCGGAGCCATCCGATCCCGACCAGGCGTACGCGAACGTGACGCGTTTCGCGCTGTGCAACGCGGCCGGCGTCCACACGTCCAGATACCGGACGAGCAGCTCTCGCATGACGCCGGCGATGGTCATGCCCCAAGTGTGACGGCCGCACCGCTTCGCGGGCTAGGTTCCGGTCAGCCCATCCCTCGTGCCGGCCGCCGGCTGGGGATGATCACGGCGCTCGGTTCGCGGTACGAAGGACGCGCGCGAGCGTATCGATCGCCGCCGCGAAGCCGCTGTCGGACGGCGTCCCGTAGCCCACGATGAGCCCCTGCGGTCGATCGGGCAGTGCCGGTCGGTTCGGTTCGGCCGCCGACGAACCCAGCCAGTGACTGCCGAGGTCACCCACAGCGAGTCCGTACGACGTCGCGTGGCGGAGGACGTCCAGCTCGCTGGGTCCGTTGGCGGGCAGCGACACCAGGGCGTGCAGACCGGCCGCGATGCCGTGCAGTGAATGCGATCGGAGCCGGGCCACTAGCAGGTCGCGGCGCCGCCGATAGCGCAGCCGGGAGGACCTGACGTGCCGGTCGTATCCGTGACTCGCGATCAGGTCGGCCAGCGTGAGTTGGCCGATCGACTCGGTGAACAGGTCGGCGTAGCACTTCGCCTTCACGACCGGCTCGACCAGCGAGTCGGGCAGCACGAGCCAGGCGAGGCGGACCGCCGGCGCGAGTGTCTTGGACGCCGTGCCGACATAGATGACGCGGTCGGGCGCGGTGCCCTGGAGGGCGCCGACCGGCTGTCGGTCGTAGCGGAACTCGCCGTCGTAGTCGTCTTCCACGACGAAGCCATCGCGCGCGGCCGCCCACGTCGTGGCCGCGTGCCGCCGATCCGGCTGCATCGTGACGCCCATAGGGTACTGGTGGGCCGGCGTGACCACGACCGCCCGTACGTTCCGGAAGGTCTTGTGCGACAACAGGTCCGTACGTGCGCCACGGCCGTCGACCGGAAGCGGCACGACATCGGCGCCGTGGTGCTGAACCACATCCCGGTGGAACGCGAGACCGGGGTCCTCCATCGCGATCGCGGCGGCGCTACGGTTGTCCCGCGGCGCCGCGTCGGTGAGAACCGTCGTCAACAGGGCCAACGCTTGTACGTACCCCGAGACGACGACGATCCGATCCGGGTCGGCCCGGACTCCGCGCGCTCGTCCGAGATACTCGGCCAACGCCCGGCGCAGTTCGACGCGACCGCGTGGATCTCCGTACCGGTAAATGGATGCCGGCGCGGTGGCCAGCGCCCGTCGCAATGATCGCACCCACGCGGAGGCGGGGAAGCTCGTGACATCCGGGGTCCCCGGCCGGAGGTCGTAGCGGGGGTGCGCACCGCAGACCGGGTGTGGCGTGGTCGTCGGCGGTGCGGAGCGAAGGTCCGCAACGATGGTGCCGGACCCGGTGCGGGCCTGAAGGTATCCCTCGGCGATGAGTTGGTCGTAGGCGGCGTTGACCGTTCCGCGGGCGAGCCCCAACTCCGCGGCGAGGGCACGGGTCGACGGCAATTTCGCCTGTGGCGCAAGCCGCCCCGAGCGGATGCCGTCGCGCAGCGCGCGTTCGAGCGCAACTCGACGCCCCGATCCCGTGCCGACCTCGAGGTGTAGATCGACGCCGAATGGGGTCCAATCGACAGACAAAGTGGTCCAATCTTTCGCTACCGTATTGGCTCTTAGCATAGGGCCGATTGCGTATAACGTTGGTGGCATGACAACAGAGACCGCAACGCTTGCCCAGACAACGCCGACGGAATCGACCAGCCAACTCGTCACGACGTCCAACACCGTTCGTTCGGCCGTTGGTGAACTGGCGCCGCAGATGAAGGCCATGAACGCGCTGGAGGCCGCGTCGCGCAAGACGCGCATCGAGGCGGCGCTGCTGGAGCTCGTGCGAGCCCGGGCGTCCCAACTGAACGGGTGCGCCTACTGCGTGGACATGCACACCGCGGACGCGCGCACCGGCGGCGAGACCGAGCGGCGCCTGTACGCGTTGCCGGTCTGGCGCGACACCCCGTTCTTCACGGCGCGGGAGCGTGCCGCGCTGGCGCTGACCGAGGCGGCAACCCGGCTGACCGAGGCTCCGGTCTCGGACGAGGTTTTCGCAGCGTCGGCCGAGCAATTCGACGACGTCGAGCTGGCCGAGCTGATCTGGGTCATCGCCATCATCAACACCTGGAATCGGCTCGGCGCGACCGCGCACGCGTGGCCGCTGTCATGACGGCGTCGATGGGTCGCGCGGCCGCATCGGCGCTGCGCGACCTGCACCGGCCCGGGCATCCGGTGGTTCTGCCGAACGTGTGGGACGCGGGCTCGGCACGGATCGTGGCGGCGGCCGGGTTCGCCGCCGTCGCGACGAGCAGCGGGGCGGTCGCTGAGTCGCTGGGATATGCGGACGGCGAGGCGGCGCCGGTGGAGGAGGTGCTCGACGCGGTCGCGCGCATCGCCCGCGCCGTGCCCGTGCCGGTCACGGCCGATATCGAGCGGGGGTACGGGCTTCCGCCGGTGCAGTTGGTCGAGCGGCTGGCGGCGGCCGGAGCGGTCGGCT
>DATCXD010000285.1:0-2166 GCA_036566005.1 Micromonosporaceae bacterium
GGCGGCCACCTCGGTGCCGCGGGTCGCGTCGCGTCCGGTCATCCGTACCCGGGAAAGCGGTCTGACCGCGGCGATCGTGCGGACGTGCCACGCGCCCTGAACTCCCATGCCGAAGACGGCGAGATCATCGGCGTCCGGGCGGGCCAGCGCGTCGGTCGCTACCGCGGAGGCCGCCGCGGTGCGGACCGCCGTGACGGCCGATGCGTTGAGGATCGCCCGCGGCTCACCGGTCGCCGGATCGAGGAGGATCACCATGCCCTGGTGCGCGTCCTTGCCGATGGCCGGATTGCCGCCGAAAATCCCGAGGAATTTGAGGCCCAGAACCGGATCCGGCTCGGCCAGGTAGCCCGGCATCAGGCCGAGCATGCCGGCCACGCCGGGCGGCCGTTCGATGGTCCGCAGCGGCTGAAAGCCGGCCCCCCGCGCGAGCGCGGCGAGCGTGTCACGCATGACCGCGATACACGCGTCAACGGTCAGCAGTCCGGTCACGGCGTCGTGATCGAGCACGAGAATCTCCACCGGCACAGTCTCGCCTGAGCGCCACCTCGACTCAACCGGGCCCGGGTGGCCGGCTGACGCATGGCTGGCTCCTCCTCGCGGGGCGGAAGCCAGCGCATGGTATGTGTTCGAGATTGGAGCAGATATGCATCAGTCGGACGTCCGACCGATCAAGCGAGCGCTATTTCGACAGTGCGGCCGATCGGGTCGGCGCCACCGACGCGGCACCGGATCGGGTGGACTCCCGCCAGCCGACCAGCGCGCCGATGACGAAAACGCCGCCGATCACGATCGCGGCGACCGCGTACGCCGCCACGGCCCAGCCGATCGCGACGGTGATGGCCAGCACGATCATCCGAATGTCCCAGCCGCGCACGATCGCCTCGCCGCGCACCGGAGTCGCCTGCTTCTCGATCCGACCGGTGACGTCGTAGTGATAGAGCGTGAGTACCAACAGCAGCGTGTACACCAGCCACAACGGCACCCCACCGAGCACGCCGGCAACCGCGATGAACGTGTATTCGGTGGCTCGGAGCCCAGCGACGGTCAACCAGTCGAGCGGACCGTCATGACGGCTGCCGGCCGCGACGCCGGCCACCAGGGCGAGCCCCGCGTAGATCAGCACGAGCCACCGTGGGCCGCGATCACCGACGATCGCGAAGCCGGCCGCGATCAGCACCGCGACGAGGCCGGGCACGAGCGCGACCAGGGGCGACACGCGACCACGGCCAAGCGTTCCGAGCACGCGGGCGATCGGACCGTCGTCGCGCTGGAACCCGATGTCGAACCGGGGCATCACGGCCACGCGAAGGAACAGTGCGCGGAGCGTCCGGCCGGCCAGCACGTACGCGAGCGCGAGCGCGATCGCGATCAGTAGCACGATGAACATCACTCGCGGCCCGCCGATCGCGATGGCAAGCGCCATCAGCAACCACCGATCGCCGATCGGCAGGACCACACTGCGTTTGAGCCAGTACGCGGGGGAGCGGTAACGCCCATGCGCGGCGGCGGACAGCTGCCCGAGCTTCGCCCCGGCGCCGGCAGCACCCCCGGCCCCGGCGGCGGCCCGGAGCCCGAGCGTATCGAGCCGGGAACCCAGTGGCACCACCGGAAGCGCCCGCGTCGCGGTGTCCTGGAGCGCTCCGTACCACGTGTCGACCATGTGCCGTACGCTCTGCGCCACGATTGCCGCCAACGCCAGTCCCCACACGGCCGGCTCGTGCATCCGTACGCCGCCGATCGCCACGCCGGCGAAGACGACGTACTCCTTGGCCCGGTCGGCGATCATGTCAAGCCAACCGCCGAACCGGCTGAAGTTGCCGGTGTAGCGGGCGAGCGAACCGTCGTTGCAGTCGAGGATGAAGCTCGCGTAGAGCAGCACCGCGCCGACGATGTCGAGCCACCGGACGCCGACCGCGAACACCGCCGCTGCGACCAACCCGACCGCGATGGACATCCAGGTGACCTGGTTCGGCGTGATGCCGCGCCGGGCGAAGAACGCGACCAACCGCGGCGTGTAGGAGTGGACCAGGTACGTCGCCAGGAACTCGTCGTCCTCCTTGACGCCCATCCGGACGGCGGCCGCCGGTTCGTCGACGGCGGCGAGCGCGGTCTCGGCCGCGGTGGCCGCCTCGGGTGAGTCGACTCGGTGGCACACGTACAGCCGGG
>DATCXD010000676.1:0-7936 GCA_036566005.1 Micromonosporaceae bacterium
CCCGCGCCGACGAGCCGCGACTGGCAGGGGACGGGTGGCCCGCCGACGCGTGATCATGGCCGGCCGGCCAGGAGCGCTGTCGGTGGCCGTACGCCTCGGCTTGTCATGAGATTCGCGAGCGGTACGGCGCCGGGGCGTACGCCGCCGAGCCGATGCCATGCCGACACCGACGCGACCGCTCGGCCGTCCCGGCTCGGAGCAAGCAGCACGATCTCGTCGAGCAGCCGACCGGCCGGCATCCGTCGCATGTGTACGGCGACGTGCAGCGCGGCCGCAATCTGAGCGTGGAGGGCGGCACGCGGAACGCCACTCAGCAGCCCGAGAGCCTCGAGCCTCGCCGGCACATCGGCCGCGGTGTTCGCGTGAAGCGTCCCGGCGCCGCCCTCGTGGCCGGTGTTGAGCGCACCGAGCAGGTCCACGACCTCGGCACCACGGCACTCGCCGACGACCAGCCGATCGGGACGCATCCGCAGCGCCTGGCGGAGCAGGTCCCGCAGGCCGATGGCGCCGGCACCTTCGACGTTCGCCGTACGGGCCTGCAGGCCGACGACGTGGGGATGATGCGGGCGGAGTTCGGCCGCGTCTTCGACGATGACGATGCGCTCGTCGTGCGGCACCTCACTCAACAACGTGGCGAGCAGTGTCGTCTTGCCGCTGCCGGTGCCGCCGGAGACGAGGTAGGACAAGCGGGCGGCCACGATCGCGCCGAGCATCTCCGCGCCGCTCTCCGAGAGCGTGCCGACGCCGACGAGATCGTTCAACGAGAAGGCGTGCTCGCGGAACGTACGCAACGACAGGTACGGCCCGTCGGTGGCGACCGGTGGCAGTACGGCGTGCAGCCGCGTTCCGTCCGAAAGCCGTGCGTCGACGTATGGGCTGCCTTCATCGAGCCGGCGACCGCACGCGGCGGCGAGTCGTTGAGCCAGGCGTCGCACCTGCAGGTCGGATGAGAACGTGAAGTCGCAGCGAACCAGTCCCGCGCCACGGTCGATCCAGACGTCAACGCCATTGACCAGCACATCGGTGACGGCGGGGTCGACGAGGAACGTGGACAACGGACCGGCACCGGGCAGTGCCGCGATGCTCCGCGCACCAAACTGCTTCACGGTCGTCTCTGCGGTCGCCGCGGGCGTTACCTCGATGTGCGACCGACCAGCGCGCACCACGGACGGGATCGTGACCGCCCGCGGCGTCGCGGTCAGACCGACAAGCGATGGCGCGGTCAGGCCGACGGGCGGCACGGTAGCGCCGGCACGCGGCTGCCCGTTCTGGCCAGCAAGCGGCCGGTTTTCGCCGGCGAGCGGCGGTACGGTCAAGCCGAGACGCGGCGATCCGTTTACGCTGGCAAGCGGCGGCGCGGTCAGGCCGACAAGCGATCGCGCGGCCACGCCGGTGACCGGAAGGAATCGCCCGACCGCGGCCGGAACCAGACGGGCCTGTTCGGCGATCGCGTCGGCCCGCGTCACCTCGTCGACGACGACGCTGCCATCAGGTAAGTCGGCACCGTCGCCGCCGTCTCGCGCGTGGTCGGCGGCGCACCCGCCGCCGTTGCTGTCGAACTCGAATGCGCGACCGTCGAGGCGGACATTACTGTCGTTCGGCCCGACAGCCGTGCGGGCGTCGTCCGGTGGCCACATTGTCATGCCGACTCCTCGCGGGATGCCGGGTGAAGGTTGCGGGTCACTCCATTGGCCGAGCGACCGCCGGCCTGGGACGCGGCGATCGGGACGACGTCGTCGAGCAACTTCCTGCACAAGGTCGCAAGCGAGCCGTGTCCCGATGCGGCCGGTGGTTCGCCGCGCTCCCATGCCGTACGGAGGCGGGGCTCGCTACGGATCGTGCCGGCGTACGGCAGTCGCAGAGCGGCCATGACTTCCTTGACAGCGAGACCGGCCGGTCCTGGTTGTCGCACGACGACGGAGAGCGCGGCGCAGTGCGGTCCGGCCACGGCCGCAACCCGGGCCGCTGCCGCGCATGCCCGCAACTCGGCCGGGACCACGAGATAGACCTGATCCGCCGCACGCAGCGCAAGCATCGCGGACTCGTCGAGCCGCCTGGGCAGGTCGACGATCGTGAGGTCCCGACCTCGACGGCCGGCATCGAGTGCGGCGAGCATCGCCTCGGGTGGCACGGTCATCGGCTCGCCGCGATCCCATGACAGGATCACCAACTCCGAGTGGCCCGGCAGCGCCTCGACCAACGCCGGCGCCGGCACCTCGCCGCTCGCCTGGGAAAGCGCCGGCCAGCGCAGGCCGTCGAGCGACTCCCAGCCGAGCACGAGATCGACGCCGCCGCCCAACGGATCCGCGTCGACGAGCAGGGTTCGCAAGCCGCGGCGGGCCGCCGTAACCGCCAGACCGCCGGCGAGGACCGATGCTCCCGCGCCACCCCGGCCGCCGAGGACGGCGACAACCCGGCCGACCACCGGCGCGTCGATAGAACTGGCGGCTGCCGGCGCGTCGATCGAACTGGCGGCCGCGAGCGAAGCCGTTGGACGAACGGCATCAAGAGCGCCGGTCGCCCCGCTCGCTGCGAGCTGCTCAATGAGCCATGGCTCGGCCGCCGGCAACACCGCGACATGCTCGGCACCGAGCCGCTGAACGATTTCCCACTCGGCGTCCGGCGGGCGCCCGGAACCTGAACGACCGTCGAAACCCGAACGACCGTCGGCCGAATCCGCGGCCTCAGCCCGATCGACGGCCGCGCCATCCCGGATGACGACAACGACGCCCGGTCGCTGGGGCAGTCCGGCCCGCGCGCAGGGCTCCGCCATGTCAGCGCCGATGTAAACCCTGACCGCCTGCGGGAACGAACGACGGGCAGCGGCCGGATCCGGCGCCACATCTGCTGTCACACCAGCGGCAGCGGCGAGACGCAGCAGGTCGTCCAACAGGTCCGGGTCGGCCGTCACGAACAGCGGATGCGCGCGCGGCCACACCGGCTCCGGCGACGCCGCCGGAGTCGCCGGACCACCCGCCCGGTCCGGCGACTCCCCGCCCGCCGCGAGACGCGCCGCGGTCCGACTGATCGACCTTGATGTACGGACCATCGACACTCCTCCGCTCGGCTGACACGGCCACGTTGCCGTGACCGGCCCGCAAGCGGAATCGCTGATCATGAAACCCGTGGACGGCGAGGGTGCATGTGCACAAACGCAGTCCTCCGTCGGGCACGCCGACCAGCGAAACGATCGTCGGCCGTACCCGTAAAAAGCGCGCCTATCGTGTCGGCCGTGGCGCCCCTGACCGCGACGCAGGTCTTCACCGGATGGTCGTTCGATCCGACGACGGCGACCGCGGTTGTCGTGTTAGCGGCGGCCTACCTCGTCGGCGTCCGACGGGCGACGCGAACCCACCGCTGGCCGCGGATCCGCACAACGCTTTTCCTCGCCGTCGGTCTCGGCTCCTGGGTGATCTCGACGATGTCGTTCTTGGGCACGTACGACACCGTGCTGTTCTGGCCGCGCGCGATCCAGACCGGGCTGTTGCTGATGTCACGCCGCGAGCACCACCAGGCCGTACGCACGTGGGGACCGACACCGTCGGCTGACCAGCAGATGGGCGGCGCCGCGTTCTGGATCATCGGCGACCTGTCCGGCTTGCCGTTCCTGGCCGCGCTCTTCCGCACATGGGTGCGCGACGACGAGGAGCGCACGGTCGAGGTCGATCGCGCGCTCGACGCCCAGGAGGCCGCAGGGCGCGTGACGGCTGCCGCCGGCTCAAACGCAACAACCTCCATGGGTACGGCCGAAGCCGAGCCGGACGACTGCATGCAACGACCGTGGTGGGAGACCGATCCGGCGCGACTGTGGCGCTGACTCCCGGTGGGGCTTACCTGCTTCCGCTGAGGTCAGCGCCCGCCTCGAACAATCAAGCAGCTTCAGACGCCCGCGCTGATCCACGGAGCCGTCAACGCCTCATCGTCAGTCGGCAACGACTCGACGGCCTGGTCCGCGAGCACCCTCGCCGCTGACGCCAGAGCTCACGACCAACCCGGGCGATCGCACCCGGAATTGGGACGACCCCCGCCGGGGGGTGGCGGGGGTCGTCAAGGGCTCGGCTCCGGGGGGGTGAGCCGAACCGCCCAGCGGCCATGCGGGGGGCGCAACAACCGCCGAGTGTCTGGGGATCGTCAGCGATAGGACGAGAATCACTGTCGTTCATCGCAAGCATGCACGATTTCTCGGTACGCGTCGAGGCCCGAAAGTGTCCAACACGCCGATTTAGCGCGTAGCCGTGTCGATATTTTGGCCGGCTCCGGCGCCGGAGCAACGCAACGCGATCATGCGGCACACCGAGCGCTACGAACGCCAGCGTCGCCCGGTCCGGCTAGACTTTCCCGCCGTGGCTTCTGGTGCTGCCTTCTTCGACCTCGATAAGACGGTCATCGCCAAATCGAGCGCGCTCGCTTTCGGCCGGCCGTTCTACCGAGAGCGCCTCATCAACCGCCGAGACGTGATCAAGTCGGCTTACGCCCAGCTGATGTTCAAGCTCGGCGGTGCCGACGACGCTCAGATCGCGCGGATCCGAGACCATCTCGCGACGCTGTGCAAGGGCTGGTCGGTCGAGCAGGTCGAGCAGATCGTCAATGAGACGCTGGCCGAGCTCATCAGCCCCTACATATATGCCGAAGCGGCCGCCCTGATCGAGGAGCATCGGTCGGCCGGCCGGGTGGTCGTGCTCGTGTCCGCGTCGGGCGAGGAGATGGTCCGACCGATTGGCCAGCAACTCGGCATCGATGACATCCTCGCCACCCGGATGGTCGTAAAGGACGGGCGATACACCGGTGACGTCGGGTTCTACAACGCCGGGCCGAACAAGGTCGAGGGTGTCCGAGACCTCGCCGCTCGACGGGGCTGGGACCTCGCCGAGTGCTATGCCTATTCCGATTCGGTCTCCGACGTCCCGCTGCTCGAATCGGTCGGCCGCCCGACGGCCGTGAACGCCGATCGGGGCCTGCGCCGCATCGCCATCGAGCGCGGTTGGCCGATGCTCGAGTTCCGCCACCCGATCCCACTCGGGCAGCGGCTCCGGGACCGACCGGCGGTGCCGGTCGCGGCCGCGGCGCTCGGCGTGAGCGTCGGCGTCGCCGTCGGCATCATGCTCTACGGGCGGCACCGCAAACGCGCCGACGCGGCCACGATCGACGCTGTGGCCAAGGCCGCGACCCGCGCGAATGGCACGAGCCGAACCAACGCGGCAACCCCGGCGAACGCTGCGGCGTCCGCGACCGTCCTCGCCTAGATCGCGCTCGCCCCGCACCCATTTCGCCACGCACCACAGAGCACATCTGTGCCCGACTTTCACACATTCGGCGACTGCCCTGGCGACCTTGAGCAGGGCGGCGTAAAACCAAGGGTACGGAGCTCGCAACGAGTGGAAACACACGGAATGTCGAACGCAGAGAAAGATGCACTGCAGATATAGCGAGGCTCCGTGGCACGGCCACCTGGCACCCACGTGCGACCAGCCGCGGGAGGCCGGTTGCGGCGGCACCGCGAAGGACCGCCGGCAACGTTAAGGTGCACGCCTGGTAACCAGGGTGGCCGTGTGATGGCGGCGCCTCGGAGTGTGAGGCGCCGTCCGTCTGCGCTTCGCGCAGACCGGGGTGGGCAGGCGGGGGCTCAAAGACGCGCCGCAGGCTCAAAGATATTGCTGCGGGTGTGGAAGACGCTGGCGGGGGGTCAAAGACGCTGCGCGGGCTCAGCTACGCGACGCGACGACACCGTCCGCGATCTCGCTCAGTGCGCCCGCCGCCACCATGACCGCGGCCGCGTAGTGCTTCAGCCACGAACGCACCCCGTCGCGCGTACCCGTCGCGAACGCCCCCGATGCGCCGCGATACTCCGGCTCCCGTTCGAGGTGGCCGACGTCCACCGCGAGCAGGCCCCGCGGATCAAGACCACCTCTGATCAGCGCCAGCCGGGCGGCACCCCGAGCAACGACGCCGGACGGACCGGCGAACGGCGAAAGCGCGAGCAACTCGCCGTGCACGACGGCCGCGACGACCATCGCCGGCGCGGTCGTCGTGGTGATCACGGTGGCCAGCGCGTCGAGCCGCGTCGCGACCGCCGGGTCCGTCGTGGGTCGTCCCAGGACATCGGCCGGTACGGCGTCCCGCGCGGCCAGCACATGCAGCCGGGCGAGTACCTGCCGGGGCGCGCGCGACCACGTTCCCCCGAGTCCGTCGAGCGCTCGGGACACCCGCAACGCACCCTGGAGTACGGGGTCGGTGATCGTGCCGGCCCGTACCGTGTCGACGTCGTACCCATGGCCGTCCAGGGCAGCACTGGCAACGGCCGTGCGTAGGCCGACCTCGGCTGCGACCCGGCCGCCGGAGCGGCGCAGAGCCGGATGCCGCATGGCGTCGTCGACCGCGGCCCGCGCGTGGTCGAACGCGGTCCGGCATTCGGGCAGGTCGAGCAGCCCACCGAGCGGATCGGTCACGGCTACACGGTAGTCACTGGCCTGACCCGGCTGACGACGGGCCGCGTGGCAGGTGCGCAACACGCGTCTGCAGATGCGGCAACGACGGCCAAGACAACGACCGCTGCGCGAAGGCTGCTCACGACCCTGCGCACCCTTGATCGAAACGGTCCAGAAGCGGCAAGATACGAACAGGCAACTCGAGCTCAGTCCCGCGGCAACTTGACCTCGCCGCTCGGCCGAGTTCGGGACTAGCCTGCTTTGTGGAAGCCCTAATGACGGCCACCACGAATCCGCGACGGCCGGCCCGAGCCAGCAACAAAGCGCATGACGAGACACACACCCCATCGATCTGGAGCGCGCTAATGAGCGAAACGCTGGAAAACCTGCTAAGCGAGGAGCGCAGATTCGACCCCTCGGCGGATTTCGTCGCCCAAGCCAATGTCACTGCGGCGGCGTACGACGAAGCGAGTGCCGACCGCCTCGGCTTCTGGGAAACGCAGGCTAAGCGCCTTTCCTGGGCCAAGCCATGGGACACCGTGCTCGATTGGTCCAACCCGCCATTCGCCAAGTGGTTCGTTGGCGGGCAGCTGAACGCGGCGTACAACTGCGTCGACCGGCACGTCGAAGCGGGCCACGGTGACAAGGTGGCCATCCACTGGGAAGGCGAGCCCGGCGACACGCGCACCATCACATACGCCGACCTCCAAAAGTCGGTGTGCCAGGCGGCGAACGCGCTGATTTCGCTCGGCATCGGCACAGGTGACCGCGTCGCGATCTACATGCCGATGATCCCCGAGGCCGCGATCGCGATGCTCGCATGTGCCCGGATCGGCGCTCCGCACAGTGTTGTCTTCGGCGGCTTCTCGGTCGATGCGCTGGCCGGTCGGATCAAGGACGCTGACGCGAAGCTCGTCATCACCGCCGACGGCGGCTTCCGGCGCGGCAACCCGTCGGCGCTGAAGCCGATCGTCGACGAGTCGGTGGCGCGCTCCTCCAGCATCGAGCATGTGCTCGTGGTCCGCCGGACGGGCCAGGAGGTCGCCTGGACGGAAGGCCGCGACGTCTGGTGGCACGACGCCGTCGACAGCGCTTCCACCGAGCACGAGGCGCAACCGTTCGACTCCGAGCACCCGTTGTTCATCCTCTACACCAGTGGCACGACCGCGCAGCCGAAGGGCATCCTGCACACCACGGGCGGCTTTCTGACACACGTGAACTACACGTTCAACGCGGTCTTTGACCACAAGCCCGAAACCGACGTCTTCTGGTGTACGGCCGATATCGGCTGGGTCACCGGCCACTCGTACATCGTGTATGGACCGATGTCCAACGGCGCGACTCAGGTCATGTATGAGGGCACTCCGGACACCCCGCACAAGGGGCGGATCTGGGAGCTTGCGCAGAAATACGGCGTGACGGTCATCTACACCGCGCCGACGCTGATCCGCACGATGATGAAGTGGGGCGACGAGTTCCCGGCCGGCTTCGACTTGTCGTCGCTGCGCCTG
>DATCXD010000315.1:0-3403 GCA_036566005.1 Micromonosporaceae bacterium
TACGGCGGCGACAAAGCATCTAGGCCGTTCGTAAGCGGGGTTCCGCCGCTCGACCGATTGAGCCTGACTGCCCGTTGCGCGTCGTGGGGCGCGGGCTTTCGAAGTTACGTGGTACGGGGACGGTTACGCGTCCGCGTGATCGGGGCGGGCTTTCGAAGTTACGTGGTACGGGGGACGGTTACGCGTCGCCGCGATCGGCCCGGGCTTTCGAAGTTCCGTGGTACGGGGGACGGTTACGTGTCCTCGGAATCCGTGTCGGCCTCGGCGGCGCCGTCCTGGGTTGCAGGCTCGTTGATCTCGTCCGTAATTGGTGCGGCTGGCTCGGCGGTATCAACGTGGGTGTCGGCTGGGGCTTCGGTCGCTTCGTCTGCGGGCTGGTCGCTCGGGTCGAGCGGGCCTCCATCGGCCGGGGCTTCATCGGCCGGGGCAGGGTCGACGGCGCCGGGGAGAGGGATGGCGGCGGGATGGGCCGGGGCGGCCGCGACCGTGCCGGGCTCGGCCGCGACGTCCACGGGATCGACTTCGGCGTCGTCGTAGATGGTCGGCGCCTCGTCGATCGCGTCGGGCTGGTCGAGCAGCACCTCGGAGTGGGCACCACAGCCGTGGTCGCCGGAGACGATCCGGCCGTCGTCGGGGGCGTACATGTTGCCGCACGCTCCAAAGATCGCCCGCATCGCGCCGGCCAGGGGCAGGTAGAAACCGCACGACACGCAGCGCGCACCGGACGGGGCGGCCGTCGCGATCGGGGCATGCGGGCCATGGTCGCCGTCGTACCACCGGTCGGCGGTGTCCAGCCGGCCCTCGCGTGACATGACGCGTACGCGTCCGAGGCCCAGCTCCCACACGACGTCTTCGGCCGCCGGATCGTCCGACAGCAGATAACCGGGGGCGAGCCGCTCATCAGCGGCCGGAGTGGGCATCAGATCGCCGACGCCGAGGTCGCCCGGGGCAACCCGCTCCTCCCACGGCACCCATGGCGGCGTGACCAGCGCGTCCGGTCCCGGTAGCAGCACCGTTTCGCAGACGGTGACATGCTTGCTGCGGGGCACCCGGGCGACCGTGACCGCCCAGCGCCACCCGCGATAGCCCGGCATCAGACATTCGAAATAATGCGTAACGAGACGTTCACCCTCGGCGACCGCCTCGATGTACGGTCCGGCGACGTCCTCAGTGACCGCGTCCCGCGCAAGATCCACCGCGTCGGCACACGTCTGATCGAGTTTCGCGCGCGCGCCTGCCGCGCGGCTCGCCGTAATCGCAGTGGTCACCGGCCTAGTGTCCCTCATCGGCCGGCGGTCCGGCACGTCGGCCACCCGGCGCGTACGGCCGAATGTCCAATTGCTGTCCCGGTGGCCGGATGGCGGCCGGATGCATGCGCGAGGTCGCACGGATACGTCAGGATATGAACATGCCGCAGATGGACTCCCGTGGACGCTCCACGGCCGGGCGCGCGGTCGGAACGACGATCAAGGGCGCCCGAGTGGCCGCGCGCGGCGGATCACGGGCCGGCCGGTGGGCCATCCGCAACGTCGCATTCATACGGAGAAGGAGCGGTGCCGGCGAGATCGGCATGATGCGCCTACTCGATCTCCACGCCGCCTCCTGCGCGGGCGACACGCTGGTCACGATGGGTCTCGCGACGACCGTCTTCTTCCAGGCGCCGGTGGGCGAGGCGCGCAGCCGGGTGGCGCTCTACCTGTTCATCACCATGGTGCCGTTCGCGATCCTGGCACCGATCGTCGGTCCGGTGCTCGACCGCTTCCGCCACGGCCGGCGCTATGCCCTGGCCGTCACCATGCTCGGCCGCGCGTTCCTGGCCTGGGCCATCTCCGACTACCTGCACACCTTCGGCCTGTTTCCGGCCGCGTTCGGGGTGCTCGCGTTGTCGCGGGCGTACGGCGTGGCGCGCAGCGCGGCCGTTCCCCGTCTCCTCCCCGAGGGTCTGGGACTGTCCGAAGCGGGAGCCCGTGCATCTGTTTTCGGCACCCTCGCCGGTGCCGTGGTCGCGCCCATCGGTGTGATCGCGATCAAGATCGGCCCTCAGTGGCCGCTCCGGGTGGCCGCGGTGATCTTCATTGCCGGCGCGGTGGTCGCGCTGCGATTGCCGCCGCGCGCGGACTCCGATCCACCGGAAGTGCCGCCACGGATCTTCCAATGGCCCGGCCGGCGCCCGACCCGGGTGCTCTCCGGCCCGCTCATCCTCGGCGTGCTGTCCAGCGCGGTCGTGCTGCGCGCGGCGTACGGCTTTCTGGTGCTCTTCCTGGCATTCTCAATCCGGTCGCACGACCTGACCCGGAGCCTGTTCGGCCAGACGCTGCCCGACACCTGGGCGCTGGCCATCGCGATCGGTGCGCTCGGCGCCGGGTCGTTCGCCGCCACCGCCGTCGGATCCCGGCTGCGCATCCGCCGGCCATTGCTCATGCAAGCAGTCGGCTTCGTCGTCGTCGCCGCGACCGGCGTCCTGGCGTGCATCTGGTATTCGCTCGGCACGGTCATCGTCGCCAGCCTCGCGATCGCGATCGTCGGCGGCCTGGCGAAGCTGGCGGTGGACGCGTCCATCCAGGAGCGCATCGCCGAAGACGTCCGGGCTAGCGCGTTCGCCCACTCCGAGACGCTACTGATGCTCGCGTTCGTCGTCGGCGGCGCGATCGGGCTGATCCCGTTCAACGGCCGGCTCGGCATCATCGTCTGTACGGTCGGCATGGTGGTCGCCACGATCTACGCGTGGCTACGGGCGATCAACCTGCGGCGGGAACGGCTGACGGGGTCGGCAGCATCCGGGTCGGCACCGAGCGGGCCGGGCCCGGGACCACAGCCGGCCGGGCCGCACCCAACCACGGCCCAAGCAACCATGGCCCAGCCAACCACGGCCCAGCCGACGCCGCCCTCGGACACCACCGCGCGCACGGTCGAATTGCCTGGTGGGACGACGTACCGCCAGGGCCACTATGTCCACGGCGAACCGTCAGCGCCGGCAGGATCATGGTGGGCCCGGCGGCGCGCGGCGAGGGCGGCACGCACGGCCGGGGCAACGGCGCGCACCGCGGGAACAAACCAGTCTCCCGGCGCGCCGGCCGCCGATTCACAATCCACCACCGCCCAACCCACCGTGCCGCAGCCGACCGTCCCGCAGGCGAGCCCGTCGCAGCCGGGCCGGACGACACCCGGCACCACGCGCGTGCTACCCCGCACCGACGACGCCCAGCCGGGCTATCACCTGTACCGGCCGGACAGCGTCCGCGCGGACGACGACTCCCCGGACACATGACACTTCTGCTCGTTGTGACGGCGGTCGCGGCTGAACGCGACGCCATCCTCGCCGGCCTCGGTGCGCGCGGCCTCGATGCCGGCGATGCCGCCGCCACCGACGGTCCGACGACTGCGGGCGCGCACGCGCTCACGG
>DATCXD010000678.1:0-4906 GCA_036566005.1 Micromonosporaceae bacterium
GGCGGCTCGGCCAACCGGTCGCCCCCGTTGGCCACGCGCGTCGACCGGTCCCGCACGACGTCCGGATCACCGAACAGGTCCCGGTTGAGGTCACCGTGCGGATCTCGCTGGCGATCCCGCGACGGATCGCGACGTTGGTCGCGGATCGGCGACGACGTCCGGTCCACCGGCCACGGCGTGGACCGGCGCACCGCCGACCCCGAGGCAAGGTAGGCGTCGTACGCGTCTCGCTGCGCGTCGTCGAGCAGGATCGCGGCGGCCGCGTTGACCAATGACATCCGCGCGGCATCGCCGGTCGGCAGATCCGGGTGCACCTGCCCGGCCAGGCGGCGCCGCGCCAACTCGATGTCGGACCGGGTCGCCCACGTGCCGACGCCCAACACCTCGTAGGCATTGTGGCCGTCCAGGTGGGTGAACTGGCGCGGATACATCAGCGCCGGTGCCCACGCCGGCGACCGGGTCGTCGGCGAATCCGGTGCGCTGCCATGCCGCCATCCTGGCATGACGCCGCTTCCAAGCCCAGGCTCCACGCCCGGCGGCTACTGTACGAGACCATGGAGGACGCCGGGGACAGCGTCGCGCCGCACGTCCGGCGGCTGCGCGAGCGGGCACTGTCCGATCGCCTGCGCGAGAGCCTGCTCTTCCTGCCGGTGATTCTGCTGATCGCGGGCATCGCGCTACAGCAGATCGCCCGCGTCATCGACAAGCACGTCTCGCTCCCCTGGCTCGGCACGTTCAACATGTCGCCCGATGCGGCCCAAACACTGCTGTCCACGATCGCCGGCGCCACGATCACCACCGCGGGCGTCGTGTTCTCTCTACTCGTCGTGTCGCTGCAGTTGGCCAGCGGGCAGTTCTCGCCGCGGGTGCTGCGGACGTTCTGGCGGGACCGCGTCGGGCAGGTGCTCATCGGCCTGCTGCTCGCGACGTTCGCGTTCTGCGTGCTCGCTCTCAGCCGCCTAAACACGTCGGCCGAGCACGCGCCGACGCTCACCATGACGCTTGCGATCGGCCTCGCTCTCGCGTCGATCCTCGCGATCGTCGGATATCTGAACCGCATCACGCGCCAGCAGTATGTCGGTCGGATCATGGAGCGCATCCAGAACGAGGCGCTCGGGCTGATCAACGGCCTCCCGTACGGATCGCGCATGGGTGAGCGGTGCGGCGCACCCATCGATGTCCCCGATCTGACCACACTGGGCGCTCCGCTCGTCGTCGCCGCCCATGAGAACGGCTGGGTGCAACAGATCAGTCGACGGGCCGTGCTGGCCGCGGTCCCGGCCGGCAGCGTCGTACGGCTGGAAACCCGGGTCGGCGCCTACATAGTCCGCGGCGAGCCGCTGGCCCGGATCTGGCCGAAGCCGGACGCGGCGAGTGCGGCCCAAACGGCGAGCCTGGTCGCCGAGGCCGCCATCATCGGTGCCACCCGCACGATGCAGCAGGACCTCGACTTCGCCCTGCGCCAACTGAATGACATCGGGCTGCGGGCGCTGTCGGCGGCGGTGAACGATCAGACCACCGCGGTCGAGGTGATCCTTCGCGTGTCGTCGGTCATGCGACCGCTGATCGGCGCCGAGCTGCCCGCTCAGGCACACCGCGACGAGAACGGTCGCGTGCTGCTCACGCCGTGGGATCTCGATCACGCCGAATACGTCATGCACGCGTACGGCCAGATCGGCCGCTACGCCGCCCCGCACCCGCAGGTGGCGCTCGTGCTGATCCGGGCCGCCCGGATGCTGCGTGCGGTCGCCGATTCGCACCACGACCGTACGGACGCCATCGCGGCACTCGACGTGCAGATCGAGTCGATTCTGGAACTGGCCGCGTCGGCCGGGCTCCTCGACAGCGAGCTCGCGCCATTGCGGGCGGCGGCCACCGCGACCGGGAGCATGCCGCTCGGCATTCATCAGAGCGCGCCCCGACGAGATCATTGATCGCCGCCGGCAAGCTCCGCCACAACAGAGCCGACCGGCATGAACCGACGTCTCACCGCGGTCGACATGTCGGCTAGCGTGGGTCGCGTGGAGCGGGTCACGATCATCACCGGCGGTTCCCGCGGCATCGGCGCCGCGACGGCCCGACGACTCGCCGAGGACGGTCACCACATCGCGATCGGATATCGCGCCGACGAAGCATCGGCGCATCGGGTCGTCGCTCAGGTGACCGACGCCGGCGCGCGGTGCGTCGCCATCCGCGTCGACACCGCCGCGGACGAGGATGTCGAGGCGCTGTTCGCGACGGCGGCGGCCGAGTTGGGTCCGGTCACCGCGCTCGTAAACAACGCCGGCACGACCTCACCGATGGGCCGGCTGGCCGAGTTACGGCCCGACGACATCCGGCGGGTCATCGACGTCAACGTCACCGGCGCGTTGCTGTGCGCCCGGATGGCCGCCCGTGTGCTCACGCGCGGCGGCGCGATCGTGAACCTGTCGTCCGCCGCCGCGAGCCTGGGCAGCCCCGGCGAGTACGTGCACTACGCCGCAAGCAAAGCCGCCATCGATGCACTGACCGTCGGACTCGCGAAAGAACTCGCCGCCGACGGTATCCGCGTCAACGGTGTCGCACCCGGCATCGTCCGTACCGAGATCCATGCGGTGTCCGGCATGGCCGACCGGCCGGACCGAGTGGCCGACCGCATCCCGTTGGGTCGCGCCGGCGACCCGCCGGAGATCGCCGAAGTGATCGCATGGCTGCTCAGCCCGGCGGCGTCATACGTGACCGGTACGACGATCCGGGCCGCCGGCGGCATGTGACCGGGAGGATCGCCGCGCCGGTCAGTCGGCTGCACGATCATTTGTGCGCCGGCACGGTGACCGTGCCGATGGTCAGCTCCGGTTTCGTCTCGAGAATGTCGCCGACACGCGCGACCTGTTCGTCGAGTGCACGCCGGTGCCGGGCGGTCAGGCGGCCGAACGGCTCGACGACGATGTGGACCCGCCGCCCGGACAGGCGCTGGTGCCAGAGGCCGGCAACGGTCCCAGCGATGAGCACGACCGGGAAGGTACCGGCCTGACCGTGGGTCAGTGCCCGCGCGGCCGCCCCCCGGAAGAGCAGGTCGCGCGGATGGCAGCCGACCGTGTACGCGTCGAAGTACGGCAACAGCCGCAGGCTCGGCGCGAGTGGCTCCGGCCGGCCCACGCCATCGGCCGCCAGCACCCACGCGGCATCACCCGGACCCGGAGGCCGCTGGCCCGATCGGTCGTATCCGTCGATGACCGCCGGCACCAACTCGTCGGCCATTCCCGCGAACGCCGCCGCACACCAGGCTCGCGGCGCGCCGAACCACCGCGCGAACTCGTACGGCGTCGCCGGGCCGTACGCGGACAGGAACCGCCGGACCAATTCGGCCAGGGCACGGGACCCGTCATCGGGACGGAAGCCGGGCAGCCACGCATGCGGGTCGGTGTACGTGACCCGGCGCCCGCGAGCCGGACCGAAGCACAGCACGCCTCGATAGGCCGCGACCGTGATCGCCTGCCGCCACCGCGGCCAGAAGTCGCCGAACGCCGGCACCACGGGATCGGCCGCCCACGGTCCGGTCGCTGCGACCACCGCCGCGTCCAACTCCTCGACCGTCAATTCGGCATCGCGCACCGCGGCCCCGATCGCGTCAACGACGGCCTCGGTCTGCGCCGAAGTCAACCGCGTCGACTCGGGCAGCGATGTCGGCGCCCCCGGAATCGACGACAGCGCACCCGTCCACAACGGCAGATCCCGAGCCGGCAACAGGTGTACGGTGCCTCGCGGCCCGTACGTCTTGACCAGGCTCTTGTGTGTCCACAGTGCGTCGCGGACGTCCGTACGCGTCGATCCGGCCAGCCGGAGCCCGACGGACAGTTCGGCGGCCGACATGACCTGGGCGTGCGCGCCGCACATCGCCGCGACCACGTCGTCGATCGCCTCAACCGACGGCCTCGCCAGTGCGTGCCGCGCCAGCCGTCGTGCACAGACCTCGGCCCAGGTGAGCCGCACCGTCATCCGGCCGCCCGCAGCACGTGGATCATCCGCCATGCGTCCGGATCACTGAGCGCGCCGCCGTCGAAGTCACCGAACTCGCCATCCACCCGCATCCCGGCGAGCCGGGCCGCGGCGTGCATCTCGTCGCGCGTCCAGAACCGGTCGGGCTCGATGCTGGTGATCGACTCGGTGCCGCCCGGGCCGGTCATACTGAGCGTGACGTGCAGCGGCGTGAGCTGGGTGACCGGGTCGATGACGTCGCTGTCGGCGCCCCAGGCGAGAGTCGCCTCGATGCCGTCCCGCGCACACGTCCAGGACGCCTGCGTCGCCTTCGCGCCGAACTGCTCCGTCGGATGGCTGCCCTCGATGATGTAGCAGCCGCCGGGCGCCAGCGCCCGTCGCACCGCTGTCAGGTGTGCGATCATGTCGTCCAGCGTGAGCACGTACGAGATCGAGCTGATCATGCAGAACGCGAGGTCGACCGGCGCGGCGAGCGTGAAGTACCGGATATCGGCGTCGATCACGTCAAGGGTGACCTCGGCCGCGGCGGCGTTCGCTCGGGCCCGGTCGCGCATCGTCGGCGAGAGGTCGATCGCGGTCGCCCGCCAGCCACGTTTCGCGCACTCGATCGAGTGCTCGGCCGGTCCGGCCGCCAATTCCACGACGGCCCGCGGCTCGCGTCCGGCCATCCGTACCAGTGCGTCGATCTCACGCGGCACGTCCCGATAGCTGAAGGCGATTTCGTAGCCGAGTGCGAGATCGTAGATCGAGTTCACCCGAACAGTCTGGTAGGCCGGCCGCGCCGCGGCAATAATTTGCGCCGGCCAGTCGGTCCTCAAGCCTCGCGGTCGGTGGGATCGACGCCGCGGTCCAGGTCATCCCACATCGAAGCAGGGGTACGAGCACGACCCCCGGCCGTGGCGCCGCGCCCAGGTGCCACCGCCGAGCC
>DATCXD010000329.1:0-3271 GCA_036566005.1 Micromonosporaceae bacterium
CCGTCGCGCCGGCGGCGTCGTCCGCGGCCGCCCGGAACCGGCCATCGGGGTCGAGGTCCGCGGGGCCGTACGAACTCTCCAATTCGGACATGCGATCGACCCTAACCACGTTCGGCCGCGTTCGTACCAAAATCCGGACAATGCCGGCTGACCGGCGGACCATCATCGAATCGACCTGACGGCCACACGGGCCGCCAGAGGTGCGCGTGGGTGCGCCAGGGCCGCAGGCGCCGCGCACGGACGCCCGGACGCACTGCGCCAACTGGGCCTCCCTTACGAGAAAGTCGCCAGACCCTCAGGATCCGCTGGTACGCTGTCGGTAAAGGTATCGTGTCGCGATATAATCGCGATACGATGTTAATCCGCATCGGAAGAGGGTGCCATTTATGACGCTCGTCGAGACCCTCACCGTCGCGCTGGTGCTGATCCTGGCCGGCGCGACAACGGCCGCCGCGTATGTCGGGATCTTGGGTGTCCTTGGTGCGATCCGATTCGTACGCTGCGGCAGCTGCAATCGCCTGGCCACTGTGTCGGCGCACGAGCCGGCGGCTTCGTGCCCCTACTGCCGTCACGAGCGGCTGTTGCACCCACTGCACACCCTGCACGGGTATACGACACACGCCGCCCGTCACTGACGCGTGGCAGAGCGGCGCGGTGGCTCGCCGCGGCGGTAGGTATCGATCGGTCAGCCGGCGGCCATCAACACGTCTCGCAGGACGATCGCACCCGATCGGTCGACGTCCCGGGTCGCCGTGACCAAGACGATGTCGCCCTCGTGGGCATAGCCACGCAGGGCCTCGACCGCCTCGTCGCCTGGGCTGGACCGGAGTTCGGCCCGGTAGCGGCGGGCAAACTCGTCGAAGCGGTCGGGGACGTGCCCGTACCACTTTCTCAGGTCCGTACTCGGCGCGGCATCTTTCATCCAGGCCGTTAGTGACGCGTCCGAGCGGGACACGCCGCGCGGCCACAGGCGATCGACCAGGAAGCGCCGTCCGCTCTGGTCGCCCGGGTCCTCGTAGGCGCGAGCAATGGTGATGGAGCCGGACAGATCGCCATCGGAGCGTCGAGGCTGGGCCGAATCAGCCGGGGGCGGCGCCGGCAACTTCGCCGCGAGCCGCTCCAACTCCTCCAGGTGCAGCGCGGACAGTGCCTCAAGGCGCTTGGCGCCGGCCGGCGCGAGATGCAGCCGGACAACCCGATGGTCCTGATCGTCGCGCACACGCCGGACGAGACCGGCCGCATCGGCCCGATCGATGAGGCCGACCACGCTGTGATGGCGCAGCAGCAGCTGGTCGGCCACATCACCGATCGTCGGACCACGCGCGTCGCCGTGCCCCCGGATCGCCAGCAGCAGTTGGTGCTGCGCCGGAGTGAGGCCCGCGGCTTGTGCCTGCTGCTCGCTCCAACGCTCGAACTGCCGCAGGCTTGTCCGCAGCGCCAGCAGGCGGACATACACCTCGTCCGAGAGGCTCACACCGCCCACGATATCGTCGCGGCGCGATGCGACCTGTGGTAGTCGTCCGGACAACCGTCAGCCCATGTGTGGGTATGTGTGCTCGATCGGCGGGACGAACGTCTCCTTGATCGTGCGCGGCGACAGCCACCGTACGAGGTTGAGCGGCGAACCGGCCTTGTCGTTGGTACCCGAGGCGCGTGCCCCGCCGAACGGCTGCTGTCCGACGACGGCACCGGTCGGCTTGTCGTTGATGTAGAAGTTGCCGGCCGCGTAGCGCAGCACCTCCGACGCCCACTCGACCACGCGGCGTTCCGTGGCGAACAGCGACCCGGTCAACGCGTACGGCGTGACCGACTCGGCCTGCCGTACGGTCTGCTCGAACGCGGCGTCGTCGAACACGTACACGGCGAGGATCGGGCCGAAGAACTCGGTGGTGAAGACCTCGTGGGTCGGGTCGGTGCACTCGACGACGGTCGGCCGGACGAAGTAGCCCTCCGAGCCGTCTGCCGTGCCGCCGGCGATGACCGTGCACGCGTCGGAGTTGCGGATCATCTCCAGCGCGGCGGAGTGCTTCGCGAACGCCCGGTCGTCGATGACCGCCCCGCCGTAGTTCGCGAAGTCGGTCACGTCTCCATAGGACAGTCCGTCGGCGGTCGCGGCCAACCGGTCGCGGAGGCCACCGTCCCAGGTCGATCGCGGTACGTACGCCCGCGACGCCGCCGAGCACTTCTGACCCTGGTAGTCGAACGCGCCGCGGATCAGCGCCGTGTGTAGCGCGTCGGTGTCGGCCGACGGGTGGGCGATGACGAAGTCCTTGCCGCCGGTCTCCCCCACGAGCCGCGGGTAGCTGCGATAGCGGGTCAGGTTCGCCCCGACGGTCTGCCACAGGTGCTGGAATGTCTTGGTCGAGCCGGTGAAATGGATGCCGGCGAGATCCGGGTCGGCCAGGGCGACGTCGCTCACCGCGATGCCGTCGCCGGTCAGCATGTTGATGACGCCGGGCGGCAGGCCGGCCGCCTCGAACAGCCGCATGGTGAAATGTGCCGCCAGCTGCTGCGTCGGCGACGGCTTCCAGACCACGGTGTTGCCCATCAGCGCGGGCGACGCGGGCAGGTTGCCGGCGATCGCGGTGAAGTTGAACGGCGTGATCGCGTAGACGAAGCCTTCGAGCGGCCGATGGTCGAATTGGTTCCACACGCCCGGCGACGAGATCGGCTGCTCCCCCAGCAACTGGGCACCGAACGCCACGTTGAACCGGAGGAAGTCGATCAACTCGCAGGCCGAGTCGATTTCGGCCTGGTAGACCGTCTTGGACTGACCGAGCATCGTGGCCGCGTTCAGCGTGTCCCGCCATGGACCGGCGAGCAGATCCGCGGCCCGCAGGAACACGGCCGCCCGGTCTCCGTATGACATCGATCGCCAGGTCGGCGCGGCGGCCTTCGCGGCCGCGATGGCGGCCTCGGCGTCGGCATGCGTCGAATGCCGCCCAACGCCCAGCACGTGAGCGTGCTTGTGCGGCTGCACCACGCTGAATTCGTCGCCGCCAGCCAGCCGCTGCGCGCCGCCGATCGTGTTGGTCAGATCGAGGCGCGATCCCGCGAGATCGGCCAGCCGCTTCTGCAGGCCGGTGACCTGCGGACTCGCGGGCGCATAGTCGCGCACGGTTTCGTTGCGGGGCTCCGGCACAGCGAGCTGGGCATCCATCGCGAGGCTCCTCGACTCCATCGGCGAGCTGACGATTTATATCCTCCCACGCGGCCCGGCGCGCCGGCCAAATCGCACCCAGCGGTGTCACCAGAGACACAACCGGCCGCT
>DATCXD010000345.1:0-4956 GCA_036566005.1 Micromonosporaceae bacterium
GTGAGCTGGCCGCCGCCGGCACCACGATCGTGGTGTCCAGCCACGTGATGGACGAGGCCGGTCGCTGCCAGCGGCTCGTCCTCATCCGCGAGGGCACCGTGATCGCCGACGACACGCCGGCCGCGGTCCTCGCCCACACCGGCGCCGACGACCTCGACGCGGCGTTCCTGATGCTGATCCGCGAGACGGCCGAGACGACAACCGAGGGCGCGTCATGAGCACAGCGATCCTCAGTCCACACATTCTGGCCAGCACCACCGAACGCGTGCTCGGGCAACTCCGTCACGACAAGCGCACGCTCGCGCTGATCGTCGTCGTACCGGCGCTGCTCCTGACGTTGATCTATTACGTGTTCGACCACCGGCCGCAGGTCTTCAACCACGTCGGTCTGATCATGCTCGGCATCTTCCCGTTCGTGCTGATGTTCCTGATCACGAGCATCGCGATGCTGCGCGAACGCACGTCCGGCACGCTGGAACGCCTGCTGTCCACGCCGCTGGCCAAGCTCGATCTGCTGTTCGGCTACGCGCTCGCGTTCGGTCTGGTGGCAGCGATCCAGGCCATCGTGCTGACGGCGGTTGCGTATTGGGCGTTCAACCTGACGATCGCCGGCAGCGTCTGGCTGGTCGTCCTGGTCGCGGTCGCGGACGCCGTCCTCGGCATGGCCCTCGGGCTGCTCGCTAGCGCCTTCGCCCGCACCGAATTCCAGGCCGTACAGTTCATGCCGGCGATCGTGTTCCCACAGCTGTTCCTGTGCGGGCTCTTCACGCCGCGGGCGGAGATGGCCGGCTGGCTCGATGCGATCTCGAAGGCGCTGCCGCTGACGTATGCCGTGCAGGCACTCGAGGAGATTGGCGCGCACCCGAACCCGACCGCGATCCTCTGGCGCGATCTCTGCATCATCGTCGGCGCGGCGATCGTCGCGCTTGCGCTCGCGGCGGCGACATTGCGGCGGCGGACTGACTGATCAGGACCACGGGGGTACGGATGACCCGCACCGGTCGCCGCAAGGGCAGCCCGGACACGCGTGAAGCGATCCTCGACGCGGCCCGGTCCGCGTTCGCGGAACGTGGCTTCGACGGAGCTTCGATCCGAAGCATCGCCTCGGCCGCCGGGGTCGACCCAGCACTCGTGCACCACTACTACGGCCCTAAAGAGCAGCTCTTCCTCGCGACGGTCGGCGCGCCGGTCAACCCGGGCGACCTGATCCCGGCCATCCTCGAGGGCGAGCGCTCCGAGATGGGCGAACGCTTGGTCCGGATGTTCGTCTCGGTCTGGGGCGACCCGCACAGCGGGCCGAAGATCGTCGCCATCGTACGCAGCGCGCTCGCGCATGACTGGTCCGCCCGGATGCTGCGCGAGTTCCTGACGTCGCAGGTCCTACGCCGGGTGATCGCGAAGGCGGACGTGCCGCCGGCGGAGGCACCGATCCGAGCCGCGCTCGTGGCGTCGCAGATGATCGGCCTCGGCCTGGCCCGGTTCGTGCTGAAGATCGAGCCGCTGGCCAGTGCCGACATTGACACCGTGGTCGCCACCGTCGGGCCGACCGTGCAGCGGTACCTGACCGGCCCACTGAAGCGTGATCAGTAGGCCTAGATCGCCCACGTGCCGCGGCGATCAGTTGCCGTACGTGACGACCATCGGCGCCGGCTTCATGGCCATCACCTGTGCCGGCGTCATCAGTCTGTGTCTCGCCTCGAGCTTGTAGAAGATCTTGAACCCGCCGTACTGGAAGTTGCCGTACTTCGTCATGTCGTCGGCGACCCACTTCTCGTACTGGCTCTCTTTCAGCGCGATGTCGCCCGGCCAGCCCCCGACGGAGTCGATGTGGATCACGAGATCGACGCGCTCGTCGTCGACGAGATTGCGTTTGTCGGCGATCTCGGCCGAGGCCGCGCTGAACGGCTTGGCCGTGCCGTCGCCGTCGCCACGGTACTGGTGAATGATCATGATCTTGCGCGGCACGTGATACTTCATCGGCATGTCGGCCACGGCCTCGATCAGCGGATTCAGGTCGCTGGCCCGGACGTTGGACAGGTTCTTGCCGGGAATGCCGTTGTGCCGCGGGAACATCCACTCCGGATCGATGGCGACCTCGACGAACGGCAGCTTCAGGTATCGCGAGAACGACATCAGTTCGGTGAGCGGATCGGCCCAACCGATGTTGAGGTCGAGGAACAGCAGCAGGTCACTCTTCTTGCAGAAGTCGACGTACTGCTGGATGGTCGCCGCGTCGACATGATGGCTGTACGTGCCGCTGCGGCCCTTGAACCGGTCGGGCACGCTGACCACGAGATCGATGCCGAGCGCGACCGGGTGCGTGGGGTCGAGCTTCTGATACACGGCGCCCTGCGCCCTGAGCCGGCGCAGCATCGCGGTCGACGGCACGTAGGCCGGCCCGGTCGCGGGCGCGCCCGGCACGGCGTAATACGCCACCACGCGATGGGTGGGCAGGATCGCGCCGACGTTCGGATCGAAGACCACCGGGGTCGGCTTGGGCGCGGCTTGGACGGCGGTGCCGCGCGAAGTCTGCTGGCTGGCTAGCGCCGGACTCTTGGAGTTTGGCACCCAGATCGCCAGGACCACACCCAGCGCGGCCAGACCACCCGCCACCCCGACGGCGATGAGCACCCGGCGGCTCGGTCGACGCCGATGGGGCGGGATGGGCGGAAGTTGTCGGGGTGGCAGGGTGGAAACGGCCATGCGGACATCTTGCCCGCATTGAGTCGCGATTTGTCTAATTTATGGACATCTGGGGGATGAAGTTTTCACCCGCTTCAGAAGTTCACTTCAGTCTCACCGCGTTTGGGCAAGCCACGACGCATGCAGGCGGCCGTAGACCGAATCCGGCTCGGTCACCAACACGTCGTGCGGACCCCGCTGCACGACACGCCCGCGGTCGACGACGATGACCTCGTCCGCCGCCTGGGCGGTGGACAGCCGGTGGGCGATAGCCACCGTGGTCCGTCCTCGCGTCACCTTCTCCAGTGCCTGCTGTAACCGGACCTCGGTGGCCGGGTCGACCGCGCTCGTCGCCTCGTCGAGCACCAACAGATCGGGATCGGCCAGGTAGGCGCGCGCCAGCGCGATCAACTGCCGCTCCCCCACCGACATCGCCTCGCCCCGCTCGCCGACCGGAGTGCGTACGCCGTCCGGCAGTCCGGCCACCCAGTCACGCAGCCCGAGCTCGGCGAACACGTCGGCGACCCGCTGGTCGGAGTGCTCGCCGCCGAACCGTACGTTGTCCGCGACCGACGCATCGAACAGGAAACCGTCCTGCGGCACCATGACGACGCGCTCGCGGAGCGAGTCGAACGCGACCGCGTGCAACGGCACCCCGGCCAGCGACACCTGGCCGCGGCTCGGGTCCATCAAGCGCGTCAACAACTTCGCGAATGTCGTCTTGCCGCTGCCCGTCTCGCCGACGACGGCGACCTTCGTCCGGGCGGCGATCGTGAGATCGACATCCGACAGCACTTCGGGGCCGCCGGGATAGGCGAACGCGACGTCGGCAAATCGGATCTCCACCGGCCCGGCCGGCAGTCTTTGCCCGTCGTCGCCCGGGTCGGCGACATCGGGCGGCGTCTCGAGCACGTCGAGCACCCGGCGGAAACCGGCGATCGCGTTCTGCGCCTCGTTCAGCACCTCCGTGGCGATCTGCACCGGCTGCACGAAGAGCGTCACCAGGAACAGGAAGGCGGTGAGCTGGCCCAGCGACAGCGAGCCGTGCACGCCGAGGATCACGCCGACGACTACCGTGCCCGCGGTGGCGAGCGCGGTGGCGATCTCACCGGTCACGAAGCTCACGACGTTGGTCCGTTGCGCCTTGTACTGCGCGTCCCGGTTCGCTTCGATCGCGTCGTCGATCCGCCGCCTGGTCCGCTGCTGCACGCCGTACGCCCGGATGACGCTGGCCCCGACGACGCTCTCGGCGACCGCGGCAAGCATCGCACCGACCCGCTCGCGGACCGCCGTATAGCGGATGGACAGGCGCTTCTGGAACAGGCGGATCACGACCACAAGCGGCAGGAACGCCACCCACACAAGCACCGTGAGCTGCCACGAGTAGATCGCCATGACGATGGTGGTCAGCCCGAGCTGACCGACGCTGACCAGCAGGATCACGCCACCCCACTGCAGGAACTGGCTGATCTGGTCAACGTCGGTGGACACCCGCGCCACCAGCGATCCGCGCCGTTCGGACTGCTGATGCAGCATGGACAGGTCGTGGATGTGCCGGAACGTGCGCGTCCGCACACTGGCCAGCGCCGTCTCACTCACCGTATAGAGCCGGACGTTCATCAGGTACGTGCAATAGAGCGTGATCGACAACACGAGGACCGTGATGGCCACGATCTCGATGAGCACCCGCATGTTCGGGCCGCCGGCTCCCGACAGTCCTTTGTCGATGCCCTGCTGGATCGCGATCGGGATGGCCACCTTGCCGATCGTGCCGATCGCGGCGAGCCCGATCGTGCCGGCGAGTCCGGCCCGCACCTGTGGGGTCAGCGCCAGCCCACGCCAGAGGATGGCAAACGTGGAGTCGGTGTTCGCCCGGTGGTCGGCCGCTACGTCCGCGCTCATCCCACGAGCTCCCGTTCGTCGTCCCTGTGCCGGTGATCCGTCGTGGCCACGATCGCATCCACCTTGGTGGCATCCGTCTCGGCGGTCTCGTACGCGGTGACCAGGGCGGCGTAACCGGGCACCGTGGCCAGCAGTTCCTCGTGCGGTCCGGTGGCGACGACCCGGCCCGCCTCGACATAGACGACGACGTCAGCGAGCGCGATGGTCGCGCGGCGGTACGCGACGACGAGGATCGACGCGCTCGCCCCACGATTGCGGTCCCGCAGCGCGGCCAGGATCGCGGCCTCGATGCGCGGGTCGACCGCGCTGGTCGCGTCATCGATCACGAGCAGGCGTGGCCGCCCGGCCAGGGCTCGGGCCAGCGTCAGCCGC
>DATCXD010000346.1:0-2628 GCA_036566005.1 Micromonosporaceae bacterium
AAGCCGATCGCGACGATCCGGCCGTCTGACATCCAAGCGCTCACGACCGGGTTGTCGGTGAAGCTCGCGGCCAGCACCGTGCGCACGATGATGACGACGGTCAAGGCGGTGTTCCGTGCGGCCGTCCACGACCGGGTTATCGGGCTCAACCCAACCGAGCGGGTCGTCGTGCCAGCGGCTGCACGCAAGCAGATCGTGCCGTTGCCCGTCGAGACCGTCGAGACGATCGCGTCGGGCATCAAGGCGCAGTACCGGGCGCTGGTGGTGCTCGGCGCCGGCGCCGGACTACGGCCGGGGGAGTTGTTCGGGTTGCGGGTCGATGACATCGACTTCATGCGCCGTACAGTCCGTGTTGAACGCCAGGTCGTGAAGGTCGACGGCGTGCCGCAGATCGGGCCGCCAAAGACGCGCTCGTCATACCGGACTATCCCGATCGGTGACACGGTGATCGTCGAGGTGTCGGCGCACATCTCCAAGAAGTACCCGAACGCTGATGGTCTGCTGTTCCCGGCGCCGGCCGGCGGCTTGATCAACGACGCCGCGTTCGGCGAGCACGTGTGGAAGCCGGCGGTCAAGAAAGCCGGCGCGACGCATGTCGGCCCGCATTCGCTCCGGCATTTCTACGCGAGCGTGTTGATCGCCGCGGGTCAGTCGGTGAAGGTCGTCAGTGAACGACTCGGCCACTCGAATGCGGCGATGACCTTGAACACGTACAGCCACTTGTGGCCGGTCGACGAGGACAAAACCCGGTCGGCGATCGACGACGTTTTTCAGCCTCATGTGCCCCGTACGCGCCCCGCGTCGGAGACTGGCTCATGAATATGCAGGTAAAGAGCCTCTTGATCTTCCACGGATGCACTTCTGATGGAAGCTTCCAGCGCTCGGCGCTGACCTGCTGCGTTACCCAGACTTCCGCATCTACCTGCGGAAACGGGGTTTCAGCGTCACCCAACGTTTTTCGGCGTTTCTTGGTGACGTGTGCCCCGGATGTGCCCCGAGCGATCTTGGGGCTGGCCTAACAGTCGGCCCCGGACGCGGCGCTCACAACGCCGGCCGGGGCCTTGATCGGAGTGGAGTCCGACCCATGCACATCTTCGCAACTCAAGACCGAACCGTCACCCTCCCCCGTCTCCGTGACGAGCCGCCCGTAGCGCTGGAAATGCAGCGCTTGCCGCTCGATGCGTCGCCCGCCGAGCCGATGGTCGATGACCTCGAACTCCGCGACGGCGTCAGCGAGGCCGTTAAGGCGTTCGAGCTGGGCCGGCAGATCGGCGCCAAGTGCGGCGTCACCGATGACAACTACTGGCGCGGCTACAGCGAGGGCATCGGCGACGGCTTCAACCTCGGCCGGCTCGACGAGGACGAGCGCGCCGACGTCATCGAGCGGGCGATCGGCGAGAAGCGGCCGGTCTGGCGCGACTTGCAGCCCACACCGATCCCCGCTCGTGCGCACCGTATCCGGCCTATCAGCCGGCTTCCCCGGCACCGTCGCCCCGGTCGCGCGCAATGAGCGCGCACATCCTCGGCCTGGTCGACCGGCTCGCGGCCATGTTCGGCGCCGGCGTGACGGGCCGTACGGCATCCGTCGACTTCGGGCCGACACCGGCCACCCGCTATCCGCTGCTCGCGCTCTACTCCGACCGCGACCTCATCCGGCGTGACCGTGACGAGTTGCTCGCCGAAGTGAAAGCCCTCCACACCCCCACCAGGAAGGCGGTCGCACGATGACCGATCACATCTGTCCCGAGCTCGCCGAGCTGCGGGCAACGCTCGCGCAGTTGGCGGCCGACGCGGAAGCGAAACTCAGCGACGAATGCCGCGACCGACAGCTCATCGCCGAACACTTGATCGACCGTCTCACCGTGCTGTCCGGGGGTGGCAAGTGAACGCGCGTAAAGCCACCTCGGTGGCCGGTGTGGTCGCCGTGGCGATGGTGGCCGCGGCTATCTCCTACGACCATCAGCAGCACTTGGCCGTGACCCACGGTCAGCCGGCGGTCCTGGCCGCGATTTGGCCACTGTGTACGGACGGCATGATCGCGTCCTGCGCGGCCGTCGTCGCACAGGACCGGGCCGGCGGCTACCGGCCACGCACGTGGGCCGTATCGGGCTTCTGGCTCGGCGTCGCGGTGTCGATCCTGACGAACTGGCTCGCGACGAGCGGTGGACTCGTCGCGCACGGTGTGAGCGCGTTCCCGGCGCTGGCGTTCCTGATCACGATCGAGGCGCTGTCGAGCAGGCCGCGACCGCGTAAGGCGGCCATATTGCCGGCCAAACCGCAGGCCACGCCACCTATCAAGGCGGCCAAGCCTCCTGTACGGAAGGCGGCGACGAAGGCGACGAAGGCGGCCACGATCGCGGCCAGCAAGCCCAACCTGAGCACGACGGAGATCGCGAAGCTGGCCGGCGTGAGTGCACGTACGGCCCGCCGGGCGGTCAACGGTCACGACGTTTTGGAGGCAGTGAAGTGACCCTCGCAAATAGCACGCTCGCGGCGTTCGATGACGACGATGATGACCGCGAGGTCGAGCTGTACGACCAGGCGGCCGACGTCGTCAAGGCACCCGAGATCGTCACCACGACGTACACGATTGAGGCGGAGCGGCGGCCGGTCATCCCGCCACAGTTG
>DATCXD010000352.1:0-2149 GCA_036566005.1 Micromonosporaceae bacterium
GGCGGCCGGGATCGAGTCGGCCGCCGGGGCGAAACACATGCGGGTCGCGACCGTCGCGGTCGAACAGGCACGCGCGGCCCATGCCCGGCACGCGGAGCGGCAGGCGCAGGCCGAGGCGCTGCGGGCGGCCCGGGCCGGTCACGAACACGACGGTCGGGTCGCCCGAGCCCTGGCCCAACACCTGCGCGCCAACAACTTCGAGCGCTGGCTGCTGGCCGAGGCGCTCGACACGCTCGTCGACGGAGCCTCGAAGATCCTGCGCGAGCTGTCCGGCGGCCAGTACGACCTGGGCCACCAGAAGGGCGAGTTCTACGTCGTCGACCATCACGACGCCGCGCTGCGCCGCCCCGTCCGTACCTTGTCCGGTGGCGAGACATTCCAAGCATCGCTGGCCCTTGCCCTCGCGCTGGCCGAACAGCTTGCCGGCCTGTCGACGAACGCGGCGAGCCTGGAGTCGATCGTGCTCGACGAGGGTTTCGGCACCCTCGACGCGGCCACCCTCGACGCGGTCGCCGCGACGCTGGAGAATCTGGCCGCGCGCGGAGACCGTACGGTGGGCGTCGTGACACATGTGGCCGCTCTCGCCGACCGGATTCCGGTCCGCTTCGAGGTCAGCAAGAACGCCCGGACCGCCTCCATCGTGCGGGTCGGCTGACGTGCTCCGGATGACCGTCGATCCGTGGTCGGCCAGCTACGGCGTCGCGTTCGACATGCCCGACGACGGGCCGGCCGATCGCAGCCCGGCCGCGGTCGACACCGACGTCGAGATGCCGGCCGACGAATGGCGCCCGATGATGCCGCCGAGCGACGCGGCGACGCCGGACGTGGTGGCGTTCATCGACGGTGTCCGCCGCGTCGACGCCAACGTCTGGCTTGACGACGAGGACGGGACGTCCTACCCCGGGATCGCCGCCTCGTTCGCGGCCGGGGTCGTTCGGTGCGACCGAGCGGCGCGGACGGCCGAGGTCGTGACGCCGACGATCGAGCGCGGGATCTTCACGTACGCCACCGACCTGACCTCGATCGGAGCGCCGCCCGAACGGTATGCGGCCTACCCGATCGAGCGGCGCAGCCCGAACGCGCTGGTCAACTCCGTACAGGCGAAAATGACCGCGATCGAGAAGTCGCTGTCCGAGGCGACCGTGCCCACGGTCGACCTGCTCGTGGCCGACGGCCCGTTGCGCGGCCGGGTCCATTCGACGCACATGATCGGATACGTGAAGACGCACCAGAGTCAATACCTGCCCGATCGGCTGGCCGCCGTGGTGACCGGGCTGCATCCGGGCCAGCGGTCGCCGATCTTCACCATCGAGTCGCAGTGGCCACTGCACTCCTGGTATCTGCGGCTGCCCGGCCCGCTCGGTTCGGCCTGGGCCGGCATTGTCCGGATCGAGTGCACCGGCGAGTTGTCGATCGATGCCGCCGTAGAACTGGCCGACGTCTCCACGGCCACGTTGCCGCGCTTCGCGTCGACGCCGTACAAGGATGCCCGGGCCCCGCAGAACCTCGTACCGATCGCGGGGTTGGAGAAGCGCTTGCGCGCATTGCTCGGTGACTCTCGACTGCTGCACCGCACACTCGTCCGCAACGCGTCGCTTGCCACCGGGGTGCCCGCATGACCGCCCCGGCCGCGACCCAGGTCCGGCGCATGGCGATCCCCGAGCGCTACAACCTGGCCGGCACGCTCGCACCTCTGGTCATGAACCGGCACGACCCGGTCGCCCGCGTCGGCGGCCACTCGGCCTGGTGGGCGGCGCGCACGCCGGACGGCCCGGGCACCCTGCATCTGGAGCGGGACGGCGGCGCGCTCGTCGCAACCGGCTACGGTCCGGGCACGTCGTGGGTGATCGACCGGGCCGACGCGGTGGCCGGGCTGCGCGATGACGTGTCCGGCTTCGGGGCGATCGCCGACCTCGATCCCGTGGTACGGGAGGCCTGGCGCCACCATTCCGGACTGCGCCTGACCGCCAGCGGTCGCGTGTTCGCGCTCTGTGTTCCGGTGATCCTGACGCAGAAGGTCACCGGGCTGGAGGCGTCACGCGCGTGGCTCGCGATCGCGCGTCGATTCGGAGAACCGGCGCCCGGCCCGCTCGACGGCCTGCTGCTGCCGCCCGATCCGGCCGCGATCGCCGCCACGCCGTACTGGGGG
>DATCXD010000363.1:0-2400 GCA_036566005.1 Micromonosporaceae bacterium
CGCGGCCGGCGGCGCCGCGGTCCATCGCGTGTCGAGTGCCGGCCCGGTAGGCGACATGCAGTTCGGTCCAGGACGGTTCGACGACTGCCAGCGCGACGGCCTCGGTGCCGTCCGCGATCGTGAAGTGAGCCGTGGCGCCAACGGATTCGGCGAGCCGGCGGAGCACCGGCCGCGCGACGTCCGCGATCAGGGGTTGCGACCGATGGGCCAGGTGCAGCACGCCGACGCCGAGGCGAAGGCGTCCGGCCGCGTCGCGCCGGATCATCGAGTGCTCGGCGAGCGTCGCGGCGAGGCGATAGACGACCGCTCGCCCGACCCCGAGCTGCGCCGCCGCCTCGGTGACCGTCAGCCCGCCCGGTGCGTCCGCCACGAGGTGCAGCAGGCGTAGGCCGCGGTCCAGCGTCTGCGCGATCTCCGTTGTGCGTTCCGCCACATCGCCGAGGGTACGGCCACCCGCTCGCCGGCCCCGCCTCCGCCGCTCGGCCGGGTCGCCCGGAACCACCGGAACTGTACGGAACTTGGGCACCCTCGGCCGCGCCCGACGCCCAAGTTCCGTACAACTGGATGTCGTCGGGGCGCATAGGAGAACACGGCTATCCTTTTACGGTGACGCTTCGCCTCTATGACACGCTGACCCGATCCGTGCGGGATTTCGTCCCGCGCGAGCCCGGCAAGGTCGGCGTGTACCTGTGTGGGCTTACCGTCCAGTCCGGTCCGCACATCGGCCATCTGCGCAGCGGCGTCAACTACGACGTGCTGCGGCGCTGGTTCATGCACAGCGGCTATGACGTCACGTTCATCCGCAACATCACCGACATCGATGACAAGGTGCTGGCGAAGGCCGTCGAGTCGGGTGATCCGTTCTGGTCGATCGCGTACGGCAACGAGCGCATCCTCGATGTCGCCTACCGTGCGCTGAACGTGTTGCCGCCGACGTACGAGCCCCGGGCGACCGGTCACATCACCGAGATGCACTCGCTGATCGGGACATTGATCGACGATGGCCATGCGTACGTCGCGAAGGACAACTCCGGCGACGTGTACTTCGACGTCCACTCCTACCCGCCGTACGGACAATTGTCGGGCCAGAAGCTGGACGCGATGCATGCGGCCGAGGACGGACCGGAACGCGCCAAGCGCAACCCGCAGGACTTCGCGCTGTGGAAGGGCGTCAAGCCGGGCGAGCCGGACGACGCCTACTGGACGTCGCCGTGGGGGCGCGGCCGCCCCGGCTGGCACATCGAGTGCTCGGCGATGTGCCTGCGCTATCTCGGGCCGGAGTTCGACATCCACGGCGGCGGGCTCGACCTGATGTTCCCGCACCACGAGAACGAGATCGCCCAGTCCCGGGCGGCCGGGCTCGGATTCGCGCGCTACTGGGTGCATCACGCCCTGCTGAACCTTGGCGAGGCGAAGATGTCGAAGTCGCTCGGCAACGTGATCGATCTGGACGAGGTCACCTCGCTCGGGATCCGGCCGGTCGAGTTGCGTTATTACCTGGCGGCACCGCACTACCGCTCGCGGATCGATTACTCCGAGCCGTCGCTGCGGGAGGCTTCCGTTGCGTACCAACGGATTGAGGGTTTTGTGACGCGAGCGGTCGAGCGGGTCGGCGCCGTCCCGCCATCGGCGATGCCGGCGGAGTTCGCGGCCGCGATGGACGACGACCTGAACACGTCGCGAGCGCTCGCCCACGTGCACGCCGTCATGCGCGAAGGCAACGCGGCACTGGCCGGCGGCGACGATGCGGGTGTGATGGCCGCACTGGGCGACCTGCGCGCGATGCTCGGCGTTCTCGGCCTGGATCCGGTCGACCCGCACTGGTCCGGCGCCGGGGCGGTGGACAACCTGCGTACGACCGTGGATGACTTGGTGTCGCTCGCGTTGGAGCAGCGTAGCGCGGCTCGGGCCCGCAAGGATTGGGCCGCCGCGGATGCCATCCGCGAACAGTTGAACAAGGCCGGCATCGTGGTCGAGGACACGCCGAACGGCCCGCGCTGGACCGTCGGCACGGGGGAAGGCGCCTGATGCCCGGGAATTCAGAGCGGCGTGGCCGTCGTGCGACGCCGAAGAAGGGCGCCGTCGGCGGCTCGGGCGGTAAGGGTCGCGGCGCGCTGGCCGGTCGCGGGCGTACGTTGCCGGCGGAGGAACGGCCGTGGCACAAGGCGTATTCGGGCACCGAGGATGTTCCGCAACGGACGGCGTGGAAGCAGGACAAGGAACGGCGCGCCGCCGCGGCCGAGGGGCGGGCGCCGAAGGCGGGTCAGCCCGGCACTGTCGACACCACCTGGGGCAAGGGCACCAAGGGCCGCAAGGCCGTGCCGAAGAGTGGATCGACCGGGCGCGGTTCGTCCGCTGGACGCGGCGCCGCTGGTGGCCGGACATCGGCGGGCGGTCGTG
>DATCXD010000367.1:0-2745 GCA_036566005.1 Micromonosporaceae bacterium
CCGGCGAGATCGTGCAGCGGGCCGGCCAGCACCGATGCCGCGGCGGCCGGTTCCGCGTGCCGCAAAACGCCGCCCGACCCGATCACCAGCCGTACGTCCCGGAGGTCCTTGCGTGGTGCTCCCCCGGGCTCGCCGCGCGCATGCCGCCGGAGCGCGACGATCGCGGCCAGTTCGGCGATGCGTAGATCCTCGGCCCGATCGACATCGGACGCCGGCAGGAAGCCCGGGTCGGCCACCCGGCGAGACGCGGCCGCCGACAGTCCTTCATCGACCGGCAAGGGCGACACGGGAACACGCTCGACCGCGGCGGCCGCCACGACCCCCGTGGCCGACCAGCGCATGCCGAGGTCACCCTCGACCGTACGGCTGCGCCACAGCGTCCCGGCGACCTCGGCCCGGGGGCCGGTGGACTGCTCAGGGTCCGGTGTGAGCACCGAGTAGACATCCGTCGTCGCGCCGCCGATGTCCACCACGGCCAGATCAACGCCGAAATCGTCGGCCAGCGCCTCCACTCCGGTCAGCACCAGGTCCGGCGTGGGCCCGCGGACCAGATCGACGAACCGCCGGCCGCCCAGCCGGCCCTGCGACAGCTTCTTGCCGCCGATCACGTGCGTGAGAAAGACCGACCGGATGGCGGCGCGCGCCGGCACCGGGTTCAGCACACCGATCCGCGGCAGCACGTTGTCGGTCGCCACGAACCGGGCGCCCCGCGCGTCTAACAGCCTGCATACCTCGTCGCGGGCGTCGGTGTTGCCGGCCACCACAATCGGGACGCGGACCCGTGCGCTCGCGAGCCGGGCGGCGTTGTGGAGCAACACCTCCGCGTCGCCGCCATCCGTGCCGCCGACGAGCAGGATCACGTCTGGCCGTGCCGCGCGCAGCTCGCCGATCGCGGCCGTCGTCAGCTTGCCGGTCGCGACGTGGACTACGCGAGCGCCGGCCGACAGGCCGACGCGGTGACCGGCCTCCGCGGTCACGAGCGACTCGTAACCGACGACGGCCAACCGCAGACCCCCGCCGGCGCTCGAACACAGCCGGATGTTGCTCAGGTCCGCGCCGGGCACCTCGGCCGCCACCGCGTCCAGCGCGGCCGCCAGACCGTCGAGCACGTCGGTGGCAATCGTCGTCGGGTGCGCAGCCGTCGCCACCAACCGGCCCGTGGCCACGTCGACCACGGCAACCTTCGTGTACGTCGACCCGACGTCCCCACACACCACGAGCGACGCTCCGGGCCCCACGGCGGCGTCGACCGACACCGCGACGACGGGACCGCCGGCCGGCCGTACCCGTGACGGTGTCGACGTCACGCGGACCGTGGCGGCACCACGACCGTGCCCGTCGCGGTGACCGCGACGATCGGCGGATCGAGCACCTCCGCGGCCGACTCGCCGCGGTCCGGCCGGCCGCGGCAGACCACGGCGCAGGAGAACTCGATGGTGCGGCTCCGGGTGCCGAGCCGGGTCACCGTGGCGGTGATCGAAAGGACGTCCCCGGCCCGCATCGGCGCCCGGAACTGCACGTCCGAATAGGACGCGAACAGTCCCTCGTCGCCGTCGGTCCGGATGCACGCCTCCGTGGCCACGTCGCCAAACAGAGCCAGCGCATACGCGCCGTCGACGAGGTTGCCGGCGTAGTGGGCGTGCGAGTAGGGCACGTAGCGGCGGTGCGTCACCACCAGGCCTTCGCGGGGGTCGGTCACGTCAGGCCGCCTTCGCCCTTGTTCGTCACCAATGCGTTCACGAGGTACGACGCGACCTCGCGCGGCGTGGTCCCGCGGCCGAAGATGCGGTCGACACCGAGTTCGGTCGTCATCATCTCGTCGAATCGGGGGCCGCCGACGACGAGCAGCGGCCGGCGCTCGGCCGGCAACGCCTCCCGGAACGCCGCCGACATCTCCCGCGTGTTGTGCAAATGGGCGTCGCGCTGGGTGACGACCTGGCTGACCAGGACGGCATCGGCCTTCTCCTGCCGCGCCGTCTCGACCAGCTCCGGTACGCCGACTTGCGCGCCCATGTTCACCACGCGCAGCTCGCGGTAATACTCGAGGCCCTTCTCGCCCGCGATGCCCTTGACGTTGAGGATCGCGTCGATGCCGACCGTGTGTGCGTCCGTGCCGATGCACGCGCCGACCACGACGAGCTTGCGGCGCAGCTTCTGCCGGACAATCGTGTTGATCTCCTTCGCACCGAGCAGCGGGAAGTCGCGCTCGACAACCTGCACCTTCGACAGGTCGACGAGGTGGTTGACCGTGCCGTACACGACGAAGAACGTGAAGTCGTCGCCCATCGGCTTCGCGTGCACGACCATCGCCGGGTCCAGGCCCATCTTCGCCGCGAGTTGCAGCGCGGCACCCTCGGCCCGCTTGTCGGTCGGGATCGGCAGCGTGAAACTCAGCTGCACCATGCCGTCGCCGGTCGTGTCGCCGTACGGGCGAATGATGTTCTTGACCTTGCCGTTGTTGTCGGGATTGGTTCCGATGTTGTCGGGTTCGGTTCCGATTTTGTCGGGTTCGGTTACAGCGTTGTCGGGTTTGGTGCCGGTGTTGTCGGGTTTGATTGGCGAGCTCTCGAACTCCGGGGCGCTCACGCCGCACGCTCCCGGGGCGACTCGGACAGGATCTCGGTGGCCGGGTTGAAGTAGCCGTCCTCCTGCTTGGCCACACCGTCGAGCCCCTTGCCCCGGTCGGCCGGCCGCTTCATGATGCCGAACGTCCCGTCCGCGATCGCGTTCAGCAGCGGGCCGCCG
>DATCXD010000377.1:0-4132 GCA_036566005.1 Micromonosporaceae bacterium
TAGCCGATCACGCCGCGCGCCGACCGTGGTTCACACGGTCGCCGGGTCGCCGGGTCGCCGGTCGCGGGTCGGCGTCGCCGGCGGCATCGTGATGGTCTGCGTCGACGCGCGTCTCGCGCTGTCCGGCCGCCCCGATTGAGGTGCGGCTCAGCTGAGACGGAGCGACGCCCAGCCGGACAATGTCGCGCTGGTCTCGCGGAGAACGGCCAAGAGTTCGTCGGTGATCTCGGGGCGCCGGACCAGCAAGTCGTCCAGCCGTGCGCGCCCGAGACCGGCCTCGGCCATCATCGCCTCGGGCCGGGCATGCATGCGCGACCACGAGTCCAGGACGAATCCGTAGTATTCGGTGTCGATGCGTTCGCCCAACACATACGTGAGCCAGCCCTGCCGCCTATGCCGCCTCCACAAGGCGTTCGAGCGTCCGTGGGATGCACGGCGGATCCGGGCGGCCGTGTGAATCGCCGGAGGAGGACAGCTGTGTCGACCGTTGGTCTCGCACATCGTGGTGCCCGACATCACGAACCCACGAATTGCCCCGACATATCGCCGGACCCGCTCTGGGTGCGGTCACGGCCCGGAGCAATGAAATGACGACGGTACGGGTGGACCGGGCCGGCCCGGTCACGACGGTCATTCTCGACCGGCCGGAGGTGCGCAACGCCGTCGACCGGGCGACCGCGCTCGCCTTGGCCGACGCGTTCCGAGCGTTCGACGCGGACGACTCGGCGTCGGTCGCGGTGCTGTGGGGTGCGGGCGGCACGTTCTGCTCCGGCGCGGACCTGACCGCTTTCGCGGCCGGCGACGGAAACCGGGTAGCGCCGGACGGGGACGGTCCGATGGGACCGACGCGCATGACACTGTCGAAACCAGTGATCGCCGCCGTCGCCGGTCACGCCGTCGCCGGCGGCCTCGAGCTCGCGTGCTGGTGCGACCTGCGGGTAGCCGAGGAGGATGCGGTGTTCGGCGTGTTCTGCCGGCGCTGGGGAGTGCCGTTGATCGATGGCGGCACGGTGCGGCTGCCGCGACTGGTCGGTATGAGCCGGGCGCTGGACATGATCCTGACCGGCCGGGCGGTCGGCGCCCCGGAGGCGTACGCGATGGGACTCGCGAACCGTATCGTCGCGCCGGGGGAGTCGCTCGCCGCGGCCCGCGAGCTGGCGGCCGAGATCGCGCGATTCCCGACGGTGACCATGCAAAACGACCGGGAGTCCGTTTACGCACAGGACGGCCGGTCCCTCGATGATGCGCTCAGTCGTGAGTTCGCGTTGGGTCAGGCGAGCCTTGCCGTTGCCCGCGATGGCGCCGAACGGTTCGCCGCCGGCCGCGGTCGGCACGGGCGCTTCGACGAGATCTGAGCCCACCCAACCAACGCCACGGCGATCCGTTTTGGCGCGACGAGGGTCGTTTGTGGATAAGCAGGGTCTTGCCCGGTTCCGCCGTCGGGGCAGGTCAATCCGATGTTTCCGCGCGCCGCTGACCACGTTGTCCACAGTGCTCGTCGTCGTGTTGCCCACTCCGTCACGTGGTGATGAAGATGAATGCCCGAACGACCGCGCGAACCGTATAGCGCGGCTCGGCGTGACGGTGGCGGGCGGAGGCGCACAGTGCGGATGAGCGAGACGGTTGTCAGATCGGCCGATGGCGCGACCGGCGGTGTGGTCGCCGAAGTGGCCGGGTGGCGATCGTGACGATCAACCCGATCGTTGCACCGATCGCCGGTCACACCGGGGATGTCTGGTCCGGGATCTGGTTGGCCGAGGACATCGAGGCCATCCGACAGGGCGTCATGTCGCGATCGTGGGTCGACTCGACATTGGGCGGGGTCGGCGCGGGGCTGGACGCTCTGGCGACGCTGTCGGATCCAACCGGCGCGCTCATGCAGTATGGCCTCTCGTGGCTGATGGAACACATCCGGCCGCTGTCGGAGGCACTTGACTGGCTGGCGGGTGATCCAGCGACGATTGCCGGCCATGCGCAGACCTGGCGAAACGTCGCGACGAGTATGCGCGCCGACGCCGCCGACCTCGACCGTGGCGCGGCGATCGACCTCTCCGGCTGGCACGGCGCGGCGGCACGGGCCTACGACTCGTGGTCGGCCAAACAGCGGACGGTCCTCGGTGGCCTGGCCAGCGGCGCCGACACGATGGCCTCGATCACCGAGGGGGTCGCGTATCTGACCGCCGGCGTTCGCACGCTGGTGCGCGACGCCGTCGCAACCGTCGTGTCGCGCGCGATCGAGTACGCCGGAGAGGAGGTGTTGTCGCTCGGCCTCGCCACGCCGTGGGTGATCGAGCAGGTGTCCACGCTCGTGGCGGCCTGGTCAGCACGGATCGATCGGTTGATCGCGGCGCTCAAGAACAGCGTCGCCCGGCTGACTCCGTTGATGCGGCGACTCGGCGGCCTCATCGAGCGCATGGCGCAGCTCCTGCATGACATGCACGGCACCGACGGGAATCCGACGAAGGTACGCCCACCGACGGGCGGCGGCGCGCCGGCTTCGGCGCCATTGGTCGCTGCACCGGTCAACCTCGACCCGGCCGCGATCCGATTCAGCCAGCACTCGGTGACGGGCGCCGGTGCCATCACCGACAGCATGCGCTCGGACGGCTGGGTCGGAACACCGATCGACGTCGTACGCATGCCGGACGGTGACCTCACGACGATCGACAACACCCGGGTCCTCGCGGCCCGACAGGCGGGGATCGACGTGTCGGCCAACGTCCACGGGTTCGACGAACCACTCCCACCCGACATGATCGGCCGGTTCACGACGCGCGCCGGGCCGGTCACCACCTGGGGTCAGGCGGTCGGCCAACGGATCGGCCGGCAGAACGCGACGCTCCGCACGACGTACCCGTTGGGATCTTGGGATGAACCGACCGCACGATAGCCTGGTGCCGACAGCGACGTGGAGGGATGACATGGCCGACCTGCTAGGGCCGGCGGAGGTTCCGCCCGGCTTCACCTACCCGCCCGAGTTCCTGCGGGTGGTGGAACTCGGCCTGGTCAACCTCGAACCATGGTGGATCTTCGACGGGGCGCCGCTGCGGGACCGGGTTGCCGGCCTCGCCAAGCGGTTCCCCGACCGCGTGTTGATTCCGTTCGCCCGTCGCGAAGACAACGACGACGTGGCCTGTTGGGAGAGTGCGCCGCCACGGGTGGTCGTGATCCACGACTTCGCGTCGCCCGGGTTCGAGGACCGGGGCGGGTTCGCCGACTTCAACGGCTGGCTGCGGCAGGCCATCGAGGATCTCATCGCGTTCGGGTAGCCCGCGGCCGAGCGGCCGGCGGAGACTGTCGGCGTGGCTCCTTCGTACTGGCCGCTCGCGGACCTTCGGCTGACCACCGGTGACGTGACGCTCCGGCCCATGACCGAGCAGGACCTCGGTCCGCTGGCCGATCTGCTGCCCGAGGACGTCGAGCAGAATCCGATCTTCCCGTCGTACGCCGGACGCGACGGGCGGTGGGCGCGCGGAACCACGCTGCATCAGACGTACTGGCACAGCCTTGGCAACTGGCGTCCCGAGTCATGGAATCTGCCGCTGACCGTGTGGCTCGGCGGCACGCCGGTCGGCGTACAGACGGTCGAGGCCGACGATTTCGCCGCCCGCCGCACGGTTGACAGCTCGTCCTGGTTGGCGACGACGGCCCGCGGTCGGGGCATCGGCAAGCGGATGCGACTCGCGGTGCTCACCCTCGCGTTCGACGGGCTGGGCGCGCAGGTGGCCGAAACGTCGGCGTGGCACGACAACGCGGCGTCGCTCGGTGTGTCCAGGTCGTTGGGGTACGTCGACAACGGTGTGTACACCCATGCCGACCGTGGGCGGGTCGACGAGGAGCGGCGGATGCGACTCACTCGCCACGCGTTCTCGCAGCGGCGGCACGCCGACGTACGGATCGAGGGGCTCTCGACATGCCTGCCGTTCTTCGGCGTGCGATGACCGACGCGGCTACCGGCGCTTGGCATCCAGGCGCCGGGCCGCGAGACGCGCCGCCCGATCGGTCTGGTCGACCCGCGTACGGGCGGCTCGACGGTCCTGCTCGGCCACGGTCAGCGCGTCGACCGCCTCGTCGAGTTGCCGGCGCACCCGGTCCGCGTTCGCGCGCGCATCCCGTACGGCCCGGTCGGCTC
>DATCXD010000378.1:0-3878 GCA_036566005.1 Micromonosporaceae bacterium
CAATCTGGGCCAGATATTGCCGCCACGAGCCCATCTGGTCGCGAGCGACGAGCCGAAGGCGGTCGAGACCCTGACCGAGGCGTCCGGCCGAAGCGATGTGGCGATCGATGCGGGCTTCGGCGAAGTTCGACGCCCGAATGCGCCGTCCGGCCGAACCCACCGCGCGCTCGCCGCGGCCTATCTCGGCGGGGCGGCGCACGCCGGATGGGAGCCGCATTCTTCGGTGGTACGGCGATTTCACGCCGCCGTGCTCCGTCATCTAGACGCCCTCTCGGTCGGCGGCGAGGCGGTCGTGATTGGGACCCATGGCATGGCCATGACCATGTGGCTCTTCGCGCGAGTGCGACCGGACGGTGATCGTGCCGGCTTCTGGGCCACGCTCGAGTTTCCCGATGTTGTCGTGGTCGATCTAGAACGAGGAAACTACCAAAGAAGTCTTTGACTTCTGGAACTGTCAAAGCTATCTTTGGCATATGGAGATGACCGATGGAACTCACCGACCCGCAGGCGATCCGCGCCCTCGCGCACCCGCTGCGCCTCGATCTTGTCGAGCTGCTCGGCCAAGGCCCGATGACGGCGGCCGAATGCGCCCGAGCGCTCGGTAGCACCCAGGCCAACTGTTCGTTTCACCTTCGACAGCTCGCGAAATACGGCTTCGTCGGGCCGGCACCCGAGGGCAGCGACCGTCGAGAGCGGCGCTGGCAACTGCTCGACTACGAGCAGAGCTGGTCGTCGGCCGAACCCGAGCTGACGATGGCTTTGGAACAGGTCTTCATCCGACGGGAAAGCGGCCGGCTGATCGACTGGACCGTGCGGGCCGCCGCGGAGCCGGAGGAATGGCGAGGCTCGGGTGCGCTTGGCGGCGCAACCGTGCCGCTGACCCGTGACGAGCTGCGCGACGTGCTCAAGCGCTACAGCGAATTCGTCGAACACCTCACCACCACCTACGGCGACCGCATCGGCGACCGGTCGACCTGGCCCGAGGGCTCGCGGCCGGTCCGGCTGCTGTTCGCGGCCACGCCGCTCGTCGATCCGCTGGGCGGCCCGCCGCACAGTGATGCGGCCGCCACCGAGCCCGAGCCGTCCGATCTCACCGGGTCCGCTTCGGCACCCACGAAACGGCGCACTCGCAAGCGCTGATCTCTCGCCGTACCACCGCATCCTTTGGCGTAGGCGCGGCCCGCAACGTCACCACCCACCTGTCGCGATCCCGCGCGCCCTGATTCGGGGAGTCATCATGTCCGCATTGCGTCACCCACGCTTCCGCCGCCTGTTGATCGGCGAATCCGTGTCAAGCTTCGGCGACACCGCCATGTTCCTGTCCCTCGGCGTATGGGCGAAGGATCTGACCGGTTCGAACACCGCGGCCGGCCTCGTGTTTCTGTTCCTTACCGGGCCACAGCTGGCCGCCCCGTTGCTCGGTCATCTGGCCGATCGGGTCCGGCGCCGCTCGCTGATGATCTGGTCCAACGTTTTCGGCATCGCGCTCGTCTCGAGCCTCCTCGGCGTTTCCGGCCGTGGCGATCTATGGCGCTTGTACGTCGTCGCCGTCGGTTACGCGTTGCTCGCCTCGGTTCCGGCGCGCACCGGGCTGGTCAAGGACCTGCTGCCATCCGAGGATGCGGCGAGTGCGCAGTCGCTGTTGTCGAGCATCGGCCAGGGCACCCGGATCCTGTCGCCCGTCATCGGTACGGCGATCTACGCGTCCTTCGGCGGTGGAACTCTCGCCATCGTCGATGCGGCCACCTTCGCCGTCGCCATCGTCGCGCTGCTGTCCATCCGGCTGACCGAATCGCCGGTCGAAGACACCGAGGAACCGTTCCGTCGCCAGGTCACGGCCGGCTTCCGGTACGTACACGCGACCCGCCTGCTGTGGCAGCTCACCATCGCGTTGACCGCGTTCCTGGCCGTGGCCGGCTTGCTGGAGACCGGGCTGTTTGCTGCGATCCAGTACGGCATCCACCGGCCGCCGTCCTTCTACGGCGTGTTGCTGTCGGTGCAGGGCGCTGGCACGATCGCCGGCGCGGTGCTTGCGTCGAAGGCGGTCAAGGCGATCGGTGAAGCGCGCACCACCGGCGTCGGCGCGATCGGCGCCGGAGTCGGTATGGCGCTGGCGATCGTGGCGCCGTCCGTGCCAACATTCCTGGTCGGAATGTTCGTCTGCGGTGCTTCGCTCGGCCTGATGTTCGTCGCATTCGGGACGGCGCAACAACTCTATACGCCGGGACGGCTCACCGGCCGGGTCAGCGCGGCGATGGGCACGCTGATGTCGTTGTCGCAAACCATTTCCATCGCAGTCGGAGCGATCGTCGTCGCCTTCATCGATTGGCGGCTGATGTTCGCTCTGACGGCGCTGACCGGCCTGGTCTGCGGCCTCGTCTTGTCGCTGCGGCCGGCGCCCACCCCGGCCGTCGTCGCCTCCATCGCCGACGATCCCATCGATGTCCCCGTCGAGCCCTCCGCCACCCCGGTAACCACGTCGATCGCGTCGGCCCAGGCCACATGATCCACCACGGTGGACGATCCCCGTCGCTGCAACGACCCAATTAGTCCACCCCAGTGGATCACCCAACGGGCACCCCGTATCACGGCCACTTTCCGTCCCACGATCACCCGCAAAGCCCAACCCCCACGGCACCGACGGCAGCCCCCAACGGCGCGGAAGCGGACGACGGCGGGGAAAGGGTGCGACGGCGTAAAACGGGTGACCGCAGGGAAGCGGGCGACGGCGCGGAACGGCCGGCGGCGCCTGGCTAGGAACGGGGTTGCGGGTGGCCTTCCCACGACAGACCTAAATGCTCTGCCGTCCGAGCGGGAAGGCAGCCCCGCAACCCTTACTGCGCAATCCACCCGTCAGGACAGTGACCAGACGAGGACAGTGACCAGACGAGGACAGTGACCAGGCGACGACTGCGACCACGGCCCGACCGTCACGACGACGACAACAGATCCCGCACGGTGTCGAGCCCGATTACACCGCCCGACACGACGCACACCACCACGTCGTCCGGCCCGAACCCCGCCGACAACGCGCACGCGATCGGCGTTGCGCCGGCGCCTTCGACCAGCACGCGATTGCGGTCGAGGAGCAGGCGCAGCGCGGCTGCGACGTCGGTCACGGACGCGACGAGCGAGGCAATGCCGAGCTGGGTCGCGCGGTCGTACATGCTCGGAAGGACGGTACGGCTGCCAATCCCGTCCACGAAGGACGGCTGCATGTCCACGGTGGCCGGTCTCCCCGCCGCCAACGATGCGGCCAGCGGAGCAGCGGTCGCGACCTCACACGCGAGCACCCGAGCGGCTGAACCCACCGAGGCGAGACCGGTCGCTATCCCGCACGCCAATCCGCCGCCGCCCCACGGGACGAGGACGTGTGTCACCGACGGGAGGTCCTCGGCGATCTCGAGACCGATCGTGGCGTTGCCGGCCATCACGGCCACGTCGTCGAACGCATGGATGAAAACGCCGTCCACGCCGTCGACGCGACGTTGCACGAAGGCGTCCCACCATGCCTCGGCGCTCACCGGAACGACACGCGCGCCGAGCGCCCCCATCGCGGTGATCTTCGAGGCGGGTGCGGTCGGGGGTACTACGACCGTGCACGGCACGCCGAGTCGTCTCGCAAACCAGGCCGCACCTTGTCCCATGTTGCCGGCGGACGCGGTCACGATGCCGGCCGCCACCTCGTCCGCAGTCGCGCTGGCGAGGACGGCGGCCGCGCCGCGCAGCTTGAAGGAACCGATCGGCTGCAGGTTCTCCAGCTTCAGGTAGATCTGCGGGCCGCTGTCGGTTTCGTTGCCGCCTCGCGGCTGATGCTGCGCATCGGCGGTTTCGTTGCCGCCTCGCGGCTGATGCTGCGCATCGGCGGTTTCGTTGCC
>DATCXD010000401.1:0-4495 GCA_036566005.1 Micromonosporaceae bacterium
TGGCGGCCAGAGCGCGGCGGCGCGACGATCTCGCCCAGTTCTTGCGCAACCGGCGCGCTCGAATCACGCCCGCCGATCTCGGCCTGCCGACCGGGCTGCGGCGACGCACGCCGGGCCTGCGCCGCGAAGAAGTGGCCCAGCTCGCCGGCGTGGGCGTCACCTGGTACACGTGGCTCGAACAGGGCCGACCAATCCGCGCCAGCACGCAGGTACTCGACGCGATCGCTCGCGCCCTGCGACTCGACCAGGCCGAGCGCGAGCACCTATACCGGCTGGCCGACGTACCGGCCGTGCCATCCGCGCCGGCCGAATGCCTGCCGGCCGAGATCCAGGCCATCCTCGACGCTCTAGTGCCGGTGCCGGCCGTCGTCTACAACGGCCGCTATGACGTGCTCGCCTGGAATGCCACCTATCACGCGCTGTTCCCGGGCCTCACGGGGGCGCCCGTCGACGAGCGCAACGCGTTGTTGCAGCTGTTCATGGTGCCGCCCTGCTGTTCGGCCATCGGAAACTGGGACGCCGAGGTGCGCACGCTCGTGGCGACGTTCCGCGCATCGTTCGGGCGGCACGTCGGCGAACCGGCGTGGACGTCTTTCGTGGAGCGCCTGAGCGCGGCGAGCCCGAAGTTTGCCGAGATGTGGGCCGATCACGACGTGGCCGGCCCGGGCGCCCGTGTCAAGGTCTTCCTACAGAACCTCGGCGAGGTCCGGGTCAGCACCACGGCGACGAGTCTCGGGATATCGGCCAGCCCCGAGACACAGCTCGTCGTCTATACGCCGATGTCCGACGCGGATGCGGGCACCTTGGCCGAGTTGACCAAGGCGCCACCGGGTATCGCCCAGTGTCCGTACCACGCGGCCATGAAAGCCGCCGCATCCACCTGAGCCGGTCAGGCTGATGCGCTTGAACCGGTCAGCTCACCGGGTCGACGCCGCCGCGATCATTTCCACTGCGACCACGGGACGGCCCAGTCGGCCACCGTGTTGCCGAAGCTCACCTTGACCGGCGTGTTGACCACGTCCACGATGTCGCCCGTACGCAGCAGGTGGTACATGTATGACGCGTACGCGGCGCCGACGTTGATGCAGCCGTGTGACGTGTTCCGCTTGCCGATGTCACCGACAGTCCACGTACGCAGATGCACGAACTCGCCGCTGTAGGAGATCCGGACGGCGTCATGCACCGTCTCCGGCGCGTAGAAGAACGGCGACTTCGGGTCGGTGATGCCGTACGACGCCGACGACATGGTGACGGTCGGGGACTTCACGATCACGACGTGCGGACCGCTGCGCGTCCAGTAGTTGATGAGCTGACCCTGCGAGCCACGGGTCGAGCCGCCCATGCCCATGCTGACCGGCACGGTCTTCACGAGCTTGTCGTTGATGTAGACCTTCATCATGTGGGTCTTGTTGTCGGCCACCGCGTAGTGCTTGTCGCCGATGTGGATGGTGGCGTGCGCGTTCGCACCGCCGTACACACCCTTGCCGAGGCTGACGCCGTACAGCTTCGCGCTGACTCTGACCGTCGCGCCGACCGGCCAGTAGTGCTCGCCGCGGTAGTCCACCTGCTGGGAGTTGATCCAGTGCCACCGACCATCAACGTGCGGCGTCGACGTCACCGTGAGCGCGTCGACGATCGCGGCTCGCTGGCTCGTCGGGATGGCGTGCGCGAAGTGCACCATGATGGGTTCACCAACGCCGTACGTCGCGCCGCTCTTGAGCGCCTGGAGCGCGTTTGCGATCAGATGCGGCGACACGGTCTTCGTCGGCTTCACCGTGGTGAACGTCGACGTGGTCTGCGACTGCCCGTTGGCCAGGTTCGTGCCGCTGACCGCGACCGTGTACGTCGTGTTGAACTTGAGGGCAGTGGTCGAGGTCCATGTCTTGCCGTCGGCGGCGAGCGTTCCCTTGATTGTCGACGATCCGGCGGTGACCGTGACCGACGTCACAGTGGCCCCGGCGGTCGCCGCGATCGTGATGGGCACGTTGGGCGCGACGTTCTTGCTGTTCGCCGCCGGGGTCACGGTGAGCGTGCCCGGGGCGCTGGACGGGTCGGCCGGCGGACTCGTGACCGCGGCACCGGCGTTCCTCCCGCCCTGGCCGTCGCCGGCCTCCTGGAAGTGGGCTCCGGACGACGTCGTACACCCGGCGAGGAACAGCGCACCGCAAGCAATCAGAGCTGCGGCCATGCGTCGCGACGACGTACGCGTGGGGATGGTCATCTAGGTCCTCGCTTGCCGGGCCGGTGGGTCGAGAGAAGGGTACTCACCCTAACTAGACGCTGAAACCCCATGGATCGGTTGCCGGGACCAACCCTTAGTCTGATCACGTGACGGTTCGCGTTAGATTTGCCCCATCTCCCACCGGTTATTTCCATATCGGCGGCGCCCGAACCGCGCTCCAGAACTGGATCTACGCAAATCAGCATGACGGCGCCTTCGTGCTGCGCATCGAGGACACCGACGCGGCCCGAAACCGGCCGGAGTGGATCGAGGGCATCCTGTCCGCGCTCGACTGGATCGGCATCCGGCGGGGCGAATACGAAGGCCCGTACTTCCAGTCGGCGTACGCCGACAAGCAGAAGGAGGCCGCGGCCGGTCTGTACGCCGCCGGCCGCGCCTACTACTGCGACTGCACCCGCGAGCAGATCGAAGCCCGTACGGGCAGCAAGTACACCGGCTACGACGGACATTGCCACGACCGCGGCCTCGGCCCGGGCGAGGGCCGCGCCATGCGCTTCCGCACGCCCGACGAGGGGCACACGCGCGTGGTCGACCTCATTCGGGGCGAGCCGACGTTCGAGAACGCCAAGATCGAAGATTTTGTGCTCATCCGTTCGGATGGCTCGCCGGTGTTCCTGCTGGCCAACGTCGTCGACGACATCACGATGGGCATCACGCACGTGTTTCGCGGCGAGGAGCATCTGTCCAACACACCCAAGCAGCAGCTGCTGTGGGAGGCGCTCGGTCACCAGCCGCCGGTCTGGGCACACGTGCCGGTGGTGGTCAACGAGAAGCGCCAGAAGCTATCCAAGCGGCGCGACAAGGTCGCCCTCGAAATGTATCGGGACGAGGGATATCTCGCCGAGACGATGCGCAACTATCTGATGCTGCTCGGCTGGGCGCCGTCCGGCGATCGGGAGATCGTGCCGTGGTCGGTCATCGAGGAAGAGTTCCGCATCGAGGATGTGAACCCGTCCTCCGCGTTCTTCGACGAGAAGAAGTTGCGCGCGTTCAACGGCGACTACATCCGCGCGCTCGCGCCCGAGGCGTTCGTCGACGCCTGCCAGCCGTGGCTGACTGGCACTTCGACGATCGCGCCGCCGCCGTGGGCACCGGGCGACTTCGACCCGGTGGTCTTCGCGGCCGCTGCGCCGCTCGCCCAGACCCGTATCAGCGTTCTATCGGAGATCGTGGACTATGTGGATTTCTTCTTCCTGGACGCGCCCCGCGTCGACGAGGCCTCCTGGACGAAGACCATGCGCGATGGCGCGACCGAACTCCTGTGGGCGGCGCACAAAGGTTTCAGCGGCGTCAGCGAGTGGAAGGCCGAAACGTTGAAGGCGACGCTCGAAGCGATCGGTGCGGAACGGGGCCTCAAACTCGGCAAGGCACAAGCACCGGTACGTGTGGCGGTCACCGGCCGTACCGTCGGATTGCCCCTCTTTGAGTCCATTGAACTGTTGGGTCGAGACCGTACCCTGGAGCGTGTGCGGCGCGCGGCCGACACGGCGTGAAGCGGACCGTCCCCTCATCACGGGGCGGACTGGTGTTGAATTTCTGTCACCGGTGGCGCGCCTGACCAGGTGCTCGTCCGCCGGCCGACAGTCGACGGCGCACACGCCGGCCACCGCGAGGAGTTGTTTGTGACGCCGCGAGCCATCGGCACGATCGCGCGCACCGTTGTGGCCATCTTCGGGGCCGCAGTGTTCGGAGCGCTGTCGTTCGCCGTGGCCGCGGGTGCACAGGCACCGGCCAAACCGAGCCCCAAGGTGACGAAGCCGCCGACGCAGACGATCACGATCACCGGTCCCGATGTGAGCCCGCCGATCGTCATCAGGTCCACCGAAGATCCGACGCTCTACGCGCAGGTCCGGGCTCAGGTCTCGTGGATGAAGTCCGCCACCGGAAACGTGATGCCGTCGACGCCGACGCAGTTGGGTCCGCACTACACGGTGACCCTGACGATCGGCACGACCAAGACGGCCGTCTACGACCTCTACCCGTTGGTCGCCACGGGTCCGCGGGCACATCGTGCTGCGATCGGTTCGCAGAAGGCGGCGTGGTTCTTCGCGCCGATCTCCATGGCCAGCGCCCTGGAGGCCGCTGGCGTCACGTTCCCCACGTCACCGGCATCCGGGCAGGCAGCCCCGCCGACGGTCGCAACCTCGGCACCGACGACCAGTTTTTCCAAGATCATGGCGCAGAGCAAGATCGCGCTCGGACTCGCCGCCGTGGCTGCGGCGGCCGTCCTGGTAATGCTCGCTCTGGCGGCCC